>NZ_JAXCMJ010000054.1:0-23659 GCF_038084995.1 Sphingomonas sp. 2378 | reverse complement strand
TCGCGCTTTGTCGGCGCGGAGAAGGCCGAGAACGCGCGGCCCGAACTGACCAGTGCCAAGGTCATCGTCTCGGGCGGTCGGGCGCTGGGCTCGGAGGAGCAGTTCCATGCGCTGATCGACCCGCTCGCCGACAAGCTGGGGGCCGCCGTGGGTGCGAGCCGCGCGGCGGTCGATGCGGGCTATGCCCCCAACGACTATCAGGTCGGGCAGACCGGCAAGATCGTCGCGCCGGAAGTCTATGTCGCGGTCGGCATTTCGGGCGCGATCCAGCATCTTGCCGGAATGAAGGACTCCAAGATCATCGTCGCGATCAACAAGGACGAGGATGCCCCCATCTTCCAGGTCGCCGATATCGGCCTGGTCGGCGACCTCTTCACCGTCGTGCCGGAACTGACCGAAAAGGTCTGACGGATCATTCCTCCCCTGCACGGGGAGGTGGCAGGCTGAAGGCCTGACGGAGGGGGGGGATCGCCGCACGGGACGTACCCGGCGGAGAGCCCCCTCCACCCCCGCTCCGCGGCGGTCCCCCTCCCCGTGCCGGGGAGGATTGTGGCTCTTCCGCTCTCGCCCCGCGCCCATACCGCAGATACGAACGTTCTAATCCATGTAAGTTATGATGCGGAAATTTCCGTGCCAGCTTGTCGGACATGGGCCGCTACGGTTAGCGTTACCGGATGAACGATAATATTTTGGAGGGAGGCGATCGTCGCATTCGCACGATCGCGGATCTGGCGGAGATGGCGGGGGTGTCTCCCGGCACGGTGTCGCGCGCCTTGGCGGGCAAATCGCTGGTCAATGCCGAAACGCGTGCGCGCATCCAGGCGCTGGCCGACCAGCATGGTTTTCGCCCCAACCAGATGGCCAGCCGGTTGCGCACGCGCCGTACCGGGGTGATCGGCATCGTCGTGCCGCTGGGGCATGAACGCCGCCAGCACTTGTCCGACCCCTTCTTCATGACGATGCTGGGCTATCTGGCGGATGCCCTGACCGAAAACGGCTATGATGTGATGCTGTCGCGGGTCATTCCCGATGCGGTCGACTGGCTGGACCGGGTGGTGGACAGCGGTATGGTCGACGGCGTCCTGCTGATCGGCCAGTCGGACCAGTATGACGCGATCGAGCGGGTCGCCCGCCGGTATCGCCCGCTGGTCGCCTGGGGCGTGACCCTGCCGGATCAGGTTCATGCGGCGGTGGGCACCGACAATGCGCAGGGCGGTCTTCTGGCGGGCCAGCGGCTGATCGAGCGCGGATGCCGCCGTATCGCGTTCCTGGGCGATATCAGCGCGCCCGAAATCCGCCAGCGTCATGACGGCGTCGCCCGTGCCATGGCCCAGGCGGGGATGGAAGGCGCCCTGATGCAACTTGCCACCCATCTCGCCTCCGATGTGATGGAGCAGGAGATCGCGGCGCATATCGACGCGTTGCTGGAGCAGGGCGGGGGCACCATGCCGATCGACGGGATCGTGGCAGGGTCCGACATGATCGCGATGACGGCGGTGCGCGTGCTGGCCGACCGGGCCATCGCGGTGCCCGACGTCCTGCCCGTCATCGGTTATGACGACCTGCCGCTCGCCGCGCAGGCGGTGCCGCGCATCACGACCATTCGCCAGGATATCGCGGCGGGCGCGCGGGCTATGGTCGATGCGCTGTTCGTCCGGCTCCACGGCGGCGAGGCGGGCTCGGTGGTGCTGACCCCCGAGCTGATCCTCCGCGAAACCGCCTGATCCCCTTCAAGGATCAGGCGATCGTCACCCGCTCGCCGTCAAAGGCCAGTCGGAACCAGGGCGCGGCGGTCCCGCCGAAACGCTGGCGGCGCAGCGCGGGGTCGTCGCTCGCGTCGCGGCCCTGCAATCCCCAATAATCGACGAAGCTGATGACGTCGCCCTCATAGGTGACCCACCAGCAATAGGCCTGGGTCGGCTCGTCCACGGGATTGCCCGCGACCAGTCCGGTGCCGTTGACCGGCCGCCAGGGTCCGTCGAAGCGGTCCGCGACCATGGCGTAGATCCCGGTCGGCGCGTCCAGCCCGGGGGCGAAGCGCTTCGCCTGCGTCGACCAGAAGCAATAATAGAGGCCGTCGCGCAGGATGATATGGGGCCGCTCCAACTCGCTGTTGACGCCCAGCGCCTCGATCAGCGGCGGTTGGATGACCCAGCGCTCGCCCTCGCGCCTGGCGACGCCGACCACGCCGTCCAAATCCTGGCTCACCCAGCCCGCCGAGCCGACGAACAACAGATATTCCGCGCCGTCCGCCGGATCGCGGAAATAGCCGGGATCGCGAAAACCCTTGATACCGCCATTCTCCGGCTCGGCCTGGTCGGCGACGATATAGTGATGGCCGTCCGCCGCGACGCTTTCGACCGGCTCGCTCCAGCCTTCGGTGCGGGCTTCGTCGGCGAGGAAACGACCCTGCGTCTCGAACAGCCGCTGCTCGAAGGTGCGGGGGCCGCCCCTCCGCCCGGAGGCGGTGAAGTACATGGTCAGCGTCGTGTCGTCCTCGCCCAGCACCGCCGAGCCCGACCATTCGCGGCTGCCCGGCGTGAAGCCATCGGCAAAGGTCACGCCATGGTCGCGCCAGCCGTCCGCGCCGTGGCTGGTCAGCCGGATGCGCGCCGCGTCATGGCGCATCTCGGGATCGTCGAAGCGCGGCGTGGCGAGGAAGAACCACCAGCTCCGCCCCCCGAGAAAGGCGGTGCGGCCATCGGCATAGGCGATCTGCCACATGTCCCACAGGTCGTGATCGGGCAGGATCGGGACGACATCGGCGGCGGTGAAGACGGGCAGGCGGGCTTGGCCTTGCGCGGCGATCCCGGCCAGCGCGTCGGCCGACCAATGGGCGGGAAGGGTCGTCATAATACCTCGGGAACGGATAGAGGGGGATCAGGCTTGCGGGGCGGCGCCAAGCGGCAGGCCCTGCGGCCCGCGTGCGCGGACCGAGAAGACCGACACCGCCGCGAATAGCATCAGCACGCCGCACAGGGTCAGCACGTTGCGCGGATCGCCGCCGAGCCAGCTTTGGTAGAACAGGGGCAGCGTCACGCCGAAGATCAGCATCGGAATGACGATCATCATGTTGAAGATGCCCATATAGACGCCGGTCCGCTCCGGCGGGATCGAGCCCGCCAGGATGACATAGGGGTTGCCCATCATGCTCGCCCAGCCCAGGCCGATGCCGATGGCGGGCAGGAACAGCATCGCCTTGCTCGTCATGTGCGGCATCGCGATCATGCCGATGCCGGTGATGACCAGGCACAGCGCATGGAGCGGCGCGGCGCCGATCCGCTTGGCGAGCGGCACCATCGCGAAGGCCGCGATGAAGGCGACGCCGTTGTAAAAGGCCGCAATCTCGCCATTGGTCAGGACGGCGGCATGGAACCCCGACGAGGTCACGTCGGCGGTGTCATAGACCGAGCGGCCGATCGCGTAGATGACGTAATTCCAATAGGCCATCATGGCATACCACTGGAACAGGCTCATCAGCGCGAGCTTGCGCATCGGCAGCGGCATGGTGCGGATCGCATCACCGATTTCCTTCAGGATCGCACCGATCCCCTTGGGCGCGGCGGCGATGCGGGCGCGATCCTCTGGCGTCATCGGCAATTCGGGCACCCGCCGGATCGACCAGACGATAGTGGCGAAGGACAGGACCGCGCCGATCATGAAGACGATGCGCGCGGTATAGGGGATGTTGTGCCCGTCGACCCAGTCCGGATTCATCCCCGCCCAGACCAGGATCGACGGCGTCAGGAAGGCGAGCATCTGCGCCAGGCCCGTAAAGGCGCTCTGCGTCAGGAAGCCGATATTATGCTGCGCCCCGTCCAGCCGGTCGGAGACATAGGCGCGGTACGGCTCCATGGTGATGTTGTTGCCCGCGTCGAGGATCCAGAGCAGCGACACCGCCATCAGCACCGACGAACTGAGCGGCATGAAGAACAGCCCGAAGGCGCACAGCACCGCGCCGAACAGGAAATAGGGCGTGCGGCGACCCCAGCGGCTGTCGGTCCGGTCGCTCATCGCACCGATCAGCGGCTGGATCAGCAGGCCCGTCATCGGCCCCGCAAGCTGCAGCAGCGGAATCTGCGCCTCCGACGCGCCGAGATAGCTGTAGATCGGCGCCATATTCCCCTGCTGCAAACCGAAGCTGAATTGCAGGCCGAGAAAGCCGAGATTCATCTCCAGGATGCGGGCCAGCGACAGGCGGGGTTTGCGTGGTGCCATGGTTCCGGCGGCGGGGGTGGACGGGGTCATGCGGGTCCTCTCGCACGCGGGGGTGTGGACCGTGTCTAGCGCCGGTTCGCCGCGTCGGAGGCTATCATGGCGCGATCGATAAGACATTGCAACAAACGATTGCAATGGGCGTGGCGAATGGTTGTCATGCCATATGTGGTTCCCACCCCGGCGTTCGCCGGGATGGTGATGGCGGGCGGGAAAGGAAGGAACGTCACCGCGCGCCGGGCGGCAGGTTCGTCTCCAGATAGCGGGTCATCAGCGAATAGAGGTGGATGCTGGTATTCTCGCCCTCATAGATGCCGTGGCTGCGGTCGGGATAGGCCATCATCGTGAACGGCTTGTTGAAGTGGATCAGCCGGTCCACCAACTGCTCCTGGTTCTGGTAATGAACATTGTCGTCCAGCGTCCCGTGGATCAGCAGCAGATTGCCCTTCAACCGGTTGGCGAAGGTGATGGGTGAGCCGTTCTTATAGCCTTCCACATTGTCCTGCGGCAGGCCCATGTAGCGCTCCTGATAGATGGTGTCGTACAGCTTCATGTCGGTCGGCCCCGCCACCGCGATCCCGGTTTTGTACAGGTCCGGGTAGCGGAACAGCGCGTTCTGGGTCATCGCGCCGCCGCCGCTCCAGCCCCAGATGCCGATCCGGGCGGGGTCGATATAGCGTCGCGTCGCCAGCATCGTCTTCACACCGGCCGCATAATCGGAGGAGGCCAGGATGCCGACCTGGCGATAGATGCTCTTGCGCCAGTCATGACCGCGCGGCGTCGCGGTGCCGCGCGGATCGAGGCTGGCGACCAGATAGCCCTTTTGCGCCAGCATCCGGTGCCACAGCCCCTGCGACCCCATCCAGCGATCCGCGACCGTCTGGCCCCAGGGTTCGCCATAGACGAAATAGAGGATCGGATAGCGCTTGGCCGGATCGAATTCCGGCGGCTTGATGAGCCAGCCGTCGAGCTGCGTGCCGCCGCCGATATCGACGCGGAAGAATTCGGTGGCGGGCAGGCCGCTATCCTTGACGACCTTGGCCAGCGGCGCATTGGCGGCCAGCGTGCGCAGCGGCTGTTGCCGGGTCATGTCGAGCATGTCGGTGACCGGCGGCGCATCGAAGCGCGAGACGGTGTGCAGCGCCCAATGCTCGCCCGGCGCGATGTCATAGCTGTGGGTGCCCGACTGGCCCGCAGGCGTCAGCCGCTCGACCTTGGGCTTGCCCGACAGGGTGGTGCGATAGAGGTAACGCTGGGTCGGATTGTCGGGCGAGGCGATGAACCAGGCATAGCCCGCCTTCTCATCGACGTTGAGCAGTTCGACGACATCGAACTTGCCGGGCGTGCGCAAGCTGGCACGGCCCGTCGCCCGGTCGATGGTGTAGAGATGCCGCCAGCCATCGCGCTCGGACAGCCAGGTGAAGGCACGCCCGCCCTTCAGCCATTCGGGGGCGACATTGGCCTCGACCCAGGCGGCGTCCTTTTCGACCATGATCGGCTTGACCGAGCCGGTCGCCGGATCGCCGAGCAGGACGTTGTAGCTGTTCTGGAGGCGGTTGGACTGCTGGATGAACAGCGCGTCGGGGCCGCCCGCCCAACTGACCTGCGGCACGTAATTCTGGCGCGGATCGCCCGCCAGCCTGAACCAGCGGGTCGCGCCATCGGCGACGTCGATCACGCCGGTCGTCACCGCCGAATTGGTCGTGCCCGCCTTGGGATATTGCAGCGGTATCACCTGCGAATATTGGCCGCCGGTGTTCTTCATCATGTCGAAGGTGCCGACGCCCTTCGTGTCGAAGCGGAAGAAGGCGATGCGCCTGGAATCCGGGCTCCATTCAAAGGCGCGGTGGACCGAGAATTCCTCCTCATAGACCCAGTCGGCCAGGCCGTTGACGACATAATCGTCGCCGTCCTTGGTCAGCGCGACGGGCGCGCCGCCCGCGATCGGCTCGACATAGATGTTGTTCGCGCGGACATAGGCGATGCGGCTGTTGTCGGGCGAGATGGTCGCATAGAGGAGGGTCGAGGGTGCGGCATCCGCGCCGACCTTGTGCAACCGGCGCTGGGCGACATCGTAGAGCCAGTAATCGGACAGCGCGTTGGTCCGGCGGAAACGCTGGCCGTTGGTCTGGATCAGCAACCACTTGTCGTCCGGCGACCATTCATAGCCGTCGATGTTCAGCGGAGCGCTCGCACCCGGCGGGACCAGGTCGGCGGCGGCGATCAGCACCTGACGCTGGCCATCGGCGATGCGATAGCGGACGATGTCCTGCCCGCCCTTGGGCGCGGTTTCGAGGGCGAGATAGCTTTCGCCGTCCTTGCTCCACCGGCTGGCGCGGACCGATTCCGTGCGTACCGCGCCCGGACCGAAAATGCCCTCGACCGACAGGGGGGTGGGAGCGGTGGTCTGCGCGGCCAGCGGCGTCGCCAGCGCGACCGAGGAAAGGGAAAGCAAAAGTCCGGAAATCCGCCAGTACGACCGCATCTCTTCACCCGTTCCTGATCCGATGCACGAAGCCTAACGCGCGCCCATAAAATCGTATACCGAAATCTTCGTGGCGATCGTTACCGATGCGACTAAACACAGGCGCAGGCGATCATGAAGGAGCGGGCTGGCGGATGACGGCGGGAATCGAGCATGTCGCGATCATCGGCGGCGGTTTTGCGGGGACGCTGCTGGCGATCAATCTGGTGCGCCATGGCGGCCCGCGCGCGACGCTGGTCGAGCGGCGGGCCAACCAGTTGGCGCGAGGGGTCGCCTATAGCGCGGCCCATGCCGAGCATCTGCTGAACGTCCGCGCGGGCAATATGAGCGCGCTGCGCGACGATCCCGATCATTTCGTTCGGTGGCTGGTCGCGCGCGGGGCGGGGGATGCGAAGACCTTCGTACCGCGCCGGGTCTATGGCGATTATCTGCGCGACCTGCTGATGGAGACGATCGTTGCGGACCCCGCGCGGCTGACCTTGGCGAGCGGCGAGGTCGTCGGGCTGGATCGGGAGGGGGCGGGGTATCGGCTCCACATGGCGGAGGGAGCGGCGCTGGCAGCCGATGCGGTGGTGCTGGCGCTGGGCAATCTGCCGCCGCACACGCCGCCGGGGATCGATCCGGCCCTGCTGGCGGAGGGATGCTACCGCGAAGACCCATGGGCGGGGGATATCGCCGAGGGGCTGGGGGATGATGACCGGGTGTTGTTGGTCGGCAGCGGGCTGACCGCCATCGACGCCGCGCTGTTGCTCGATGCGAGCGGGTTCGGCGGGCGGACCATCGCCATGTCGCGCCGGGGCCTAGCTCCCCGTCGCCATGCCGATGCGCCGCCCTTCACCCCTTTGCGCGAGCGGCCCGCCGCCACCCTGTCCACACTGGTCCGGCATGTCCGCTGTGCGGCGGAGGAACAGGGCTGGCGCGGGGCGGTCGATGCGCTGCGCCCGGTGACGCAGATGATGTGGGGTGCCGCCGATGGCGTGACGCGGGCGCGGTTCCTGCGGCATGTGCGGCCCTATTGGGATGTGCACCGGCATCGCCTCGCCCCTTCGGTCGCCGACCGGGTGGATGCGTTGATCGAGGCGGGGCGGTTGTCGATCGCGGGGGGCAAGCTGGTCCGCGTCGAACCGAATGGGCAGGGGGCTGTCGTGCACTGGCGACCGAGGGGAAGCGATCAGGTCGAGACGCTGCGCGTCGCGCGGATCGTCAATTGCACCGGGCCGCAAGGCGATCTGCTCCGGTCGCGCGAGCCGCTGATCCGGCAGTTGCTGAGCGAGGGGATGATCCGGCCTGACGCGCTCCGCATCGGGTTGGAGGTCGATGCGCAGAGCCATGTCGTGGCCGCCAATGGCGGGGTGGACGACCGGCTCTATTGCATCGGCCCGATGACGCGCGGTGGGCTGTGGGAGGTGGTGGCGGTGCCGGACCTGCGGCAGCAGAATTGGGAATTGGCGCGTCGTCTGGCCCATGCGCAATGGGTCGGCGGCGAGGGGCTGTAAATCCTCCCCGGCACGGGGAGGGGGACCGCCGCGAAGCGGTGGTGGAGGGGGATCGCCACACAGGACGTCCCTTGCGGAAGCCCCCCTCCGTAACCGCTACGCGCTGCCACCTCCCCGTGCCGGGGAGGATTAAGCGGTCGCCCCGATCTTCTTCAGCCAATCCGCATGGCTGGGCATCGACTCCGCCATCTGTCTGATCGCCTCCGCCAGCTTGCCGACAAACGCGCGGCTCCGCGCGGGGTCGCCGTAAGCCAGCAGCGGGTCCAGCCCCTCGGGCGTGTTGAATTGCCCGATATGCACGGCCGCCCAGCTCGCCGGGCCGAACAGGTCCATGTCGCGCGCGACCAGCCGCCCGGCGGAACGGAAATGCGCGATCTTCATCGCCAGCGTGTCGGGGATCGGCATCGCCGCGCATTCGCGCCAAAGCGCCGAGTCCCGTCGCTCGGTCAGCTTGTAGTGCAGGATGATGAAGTCGCGAATCCGCTCATATTCGGTGATCGCGACGCGGTTATACTCCTCGATCGCCTGCGGCTCGAAGGCGCGGGTCGGGAAATAGGCGAGCAGCTTGGCGATGCCCGCCTGGATCAGGTGGATGCTGGTCGATTCCAGCGGCTCCATGAAGCCGCTCGACAGGCCGATGGCGACGACGTTGCGGTTCCACAGACGTTTGCGCCGCCCGGTGGTGAAGCGGAGCGGCCGGGGATCGGCCAGCGCCGCGCCGTCCAGATTCGCCATCAGGGTCGCGGCGGCCTCGTCGTCGGAGATATGGCGGCTGCAATAGACATAGCCGTTACCGGTGCGATGCTGGAGCGGGATGCGCCATTGCCATCCGGCACTCCGCGCGGTCGATCGGGTATGGGGCGTCAGGCCGTCGCCGCCGGTGACGCAGGGCACCGCCACCGCCCGGTCACAGGGCAGCCAATGCGTCCAATCCTCGTAACCGGTGTCCAACGCCTCCTCGATCAGCAATCCCCGGAACCCCGAACAATCGACGAACAGGTCCGCCTCCAGCACCCGGCCATCGTCCAGCGTGACCGAGGCGACATGGCCGCGCGCCGCGTCCAGGGCATGGCCCGCGATCTTCCCCTCCACCCGCACCACGCCGCGCGCCTCGGCATAGCGGCGGAGGAACCGGGCATAGAGCCCCGCGTCGAAATGATAGGCATAGTCGAAGGTGGAGGCGACGCTGCGCGGATCGGCCATGGGGGCGGCGAACCGGCCGCGTTTGCCTGCGCCCCAGGCCATGGACAGGTCATCGAACGCCAGGCCGCTGTCGGGTCCACCCGCCGCCAGCCAATGTTGATGCACCGCGACCAGATCGAAGGATTTTCCGTGCGTGCCGAAGGGATGGAAATAGCGATGCCCTTCGCGGCCCCAGCCGACGAACTCGATGCCCAGCTTGAAGCTGCCCTTGGTCTCGCGCAGGAACTCCGCCTCGTCGATGCCCAGCGTCTGGTTGAACAGGCGGATCGGCGGGATGGTCGCTTCCCCGACGCCGACCGTGCCGATCGCGTCCGACTCGACCAAGGTGATGGTCAGTCCGTGCGGCATGGCATGGGCGAGCGCCGCCGCCGTCATCCAGCCCGCCGTGCCGCCGCCAACGATCAGGACCGATCGGATCGAATCGGGGGGAGTTTGGCTCATCCTGTTATCCTCTTCGTCGGCTTCCGACTCTGTCACGGTCGGGTGCCCGCCTTCTCCTGCCATATCATGCAAAGGTTTGCGATGCTCATGATCTGGCGCGGTCGCGTACGCTGTGGTTTCCCGATCACACCACCACAGATTTTATGCAATGGTTTGCAAAACGGCTGTTGCAAACGATTGCTGATGTGATAGCGAGGCTGCACGACATCCCGGACACCGGGGCGAATCAGGAGAGGGTGTATGACGACGAGGGTTCTACGGTCCTGCGGATCTATGGCTGCTCTGGCGATGGCGTTGGCCAGCGCGCCGGGCTTCGCCCAGGCGAATGACCCCCAGGCGACCAGCTCGACGGCGCAGCCCGTTCCGACCGGCTCCGACCGCGTGGCGCAGGCGGGCGATATTCCCGATGCGGGCGCGTCGAGCGAGGACATCGTCGTCACTGCGACCAGCGGCGAGCGCTCGCGCTTCCGCAGCTCGATCTCGGTCTCGCAGGTCAGCCAGGAAGCGATCCAGAATTTCACCCCGCGTTCGACCGCGGAAATCCTGCGCAACATCCCCGGCCTTCAGCCGAGCGATACGGCGGGCCCCGGCGGTAACGCCAATATCGGCGTTCGCGGTATCCCCGTCTCGACCGGCGGTTCGGAATATGTGTCGTTGCAGGAAGACGGCCTGCCCGACGTGCTGTTCGGTGACATCAACTTCGGCAACAACGACTATTGGCTGCGCTTCGACCAGAATATCAAGACGGTCGAGGCGGTGCGCGGCGGTTCGGCCTCGACCTTCGCCAGCCAGGCGCCGGGCGCGGTCATCAACTTCATCAGCAAGACCGGCGAGACCAAGGGCGGCCAGATCGCCTATTCAAACGGCCTGGGCTTTCGCGAGCATCGCGTCGACTTCGACTATGGTGGCCCGATCGACGACAGCACGCGCTTCCATATCGGCGGCTATGCGCGCAACGGCGGCGGCTACACCAACGAGAATTTCAACATCCTTCGCGGCTATCAGATCAAGGCGAACATCACCAAGGATCTGCCCGACAATCGCGGTTTCGTGCGGCTGTACTTCAAGCGGCTGGATGAGCAGGCGCCGACCAACACCACCACCCCGACGCTGGCCACGCTGGACGGCGACCGGGTGACCGGTTTCACCCCGCTGCCGGGTTTCGACGGCCGCAGCGGTTCGTCCTACACGGTCTATAACCGCAACTTCCAGTATCTCGATTACGACAATGGCGGCGTGAAGTCGGCGGAGGTGCAGGGCATCCATCCGCGCGTGACGGGGATCAGCGGCCAGATTCACTATGACTTCAATGACAATATCTCGTTGGACGACACGATCCGCTACCAGTGGATCAGCGGCAACTTCACCACCCAGTTCATCAACGTCCAGACGCTGACCGGCACCGGTGGCCTGATCGGCTCGACGGTCAACGGCCAGACGGTGGGTTCGGTCCGCTATGCGGCGGGGCCGAAGCTGGGCCAGTTGTTCACCGGCCCCTATGTGAACAACAACCCGAACATCAACGTGTTCATGAAGAACATGGATAATTTCGCCAATAACCTGACGCTGAACGGCAAGTTCGACGTTGGCCCGGGCAAGGCGCGACTGACCGCCGGTCTGTTCGTCATGCGGCAGAACATCGTCCAGGACTGGCATGTCAACCGCCAGTATAGCGAGCTGAACGGCGAGAATGCCGCGCCGCTCGACCTGTTCTCGACCACGGGGACTCAGCTGACGGCGGCGGGCCAGGCCGGGTTCAACGACAATTGGGGCAGCTGCTGCGCCCGCCGTGTCGACCTGACCTATACCGATGTCGCGCCCTTCCTTCAGGCAGGTTACGAAGTCGGCGGCCTGAACCTCGACGCCTCGGTCCGCTACGACAGCGTCCATGGCGAGGGCACCGCGCAGGGCGGCGTCGCTGGCCCGACGACCCGCGTGGCCGATGCGCTGGGTTCGGCGCTGATCCCCTCGCTGGTGCTCAGCCCGACGGTGGAGAAGGTCAATTACACCGATGGCTATTTCAGCTGGTCGGTGGGTGCGCTCTACGCCTTCAACAAGAACACCAGCGTCTTCGCCCGCGCCAGCCGGGGCGGTCGCTTCAACGCCGACCGCCGCGTCCTGTCGGGCAACTTCAACGCGGACGGCTCGCTCAATGCGCAGGGACAGGCGACCTCGGTCAACTATCTCAACCAGCAGGAAATCGGCCTGAAGCAGCGCGGCGGCCTGTTCGGCGCGTCCTATTCGGTCGAAGTCACCGGCTTCCACTCGACGCTGACTGAGAACAACTACGACTTCACCCGGATCAACAACCCGGCGCCGAACAACAATCCGAACATCTCGAACGGCTATCGCTCCTACGGTATCGAGTTCACCAGCCGCGTGACCTATGGCGACTTCCATCTGGCGGTCGATGCGACCTATGCCAATTCGAAGATCACCAGCAGCGCGACCTCGGCGCTGGTCGGCAAAAAGCCCGGCGGTCTGCCCGACTTCCTGTTCGTGGTGTCGCCGTCCTATGATGCGGGTCCCGTCGCCTTCGGCGTCAGCATGAACGGCCAGACCAGCACCAAGTCGGACGACTTCAACCTCTACACCGTCAAGGGCTCGACCTTCTTCAACGGCTTCGTGACGGTGCGGCCGATGGAGCGGCTGGAGCTGGGCCTGAACGCCAACAATATCTTCGACAAGCTGGGCTTCCGTGGCGGCGGCGGCATCTTCCCGATCCTGTCGCCGACGCAAGGGGTGTTCAACAATACCGCGCTGTATGGGCGCACGGTAACGGCCTCGGTTCGCTATCGTTTCTAAGCGTTAGTCCCCTGGGGCGGGTGCCGCATGGCATCCGCCCCGTTTTTCGTTCAGGAGGACGGCCATGACCCATCCGGCCCCGCCCGCCCGAACATTGAAGGATATCGCCCGGCTCGCGGGCGTGTCGCCCGGTACCGTCAGCCGTGCGCTGGCCGGCAAGAGCGTCGTCAACGCCGAGACGCGCCAGCGGATCGAGGCGCTGGCCGCCGAACATGGTTTCCAGATCAACCAGATGGCCCGCCGCCTGCGCGCGCAGCGGACCGGCGTGATCGGCGTCGCCATCCCGCTTGGCCATGAGCGGCGGCAGCGTCTGTCCGATCCCTTTTTCATGACCCTGCTCGGCCATCTCGCCGACGAACTGGCGGCGCGCGACCATGACGTGATGCTGTCGCGGATCATCCCCGACGACGAGGGGTGGCTGTCGCGGATCACCCGGTCGGGCATGGTCGACGGCGTGCTGCTGATCGGACAGTCGGACCAGTTGGCGGTGATCGAGCAGGTCGCCGAAACCTATCTCCCGCTCGTCGTGTGGGGCAGCACCATGCCCGGCCAGCATCATTGTGCGGTCGGGGTCGACAACCGGCTGGGCGGACGGCTGGCGGGCGAGCATCTGATCGCGACCGGGCGGAGACGCATCGCCTTCATGGGCGAAATTCGCACGCTGGAACTGGCTGAGCGTCATGCTGGGCTGTGCGATGCGCTTCGGGCGGCGGACCTGCCTCCGCCGCACCAGCTGGACGTCGCGCTTGCGCCCGAGCTGATGCCGGATCAGATCGCCGACAATCTGTCGCGCCTGCGGGAGCGGGGGGAGGGGATCGACGGCATCGTCGCGGCGTCGGACATGATCGCGCTGGCGACGGTGGCGAAACTGACGTCATGCGGTGTGGTGGTGCCGGGCGATGTCGCGGTCACCGGCTTCGACGATCTGCCGCTCGCCGAACGGGCGATCCCGCGCCTGACCACGATCCGCCAGGATCTGGAGGCGGGGGCCAGCGCGATGGTCGAGGCGCTCTTCGCCCGACTGGAGGGACAGGCGGCGCCGGGGCTGGAAATGCCGCCGCGCCTGATCGTCCGCGATTCCGCCTGAGGCCCAAAAAATCGGCGCGGTCTTAGGGAAGATCGACCGCGCCGTGAGGTTTCAGGGAGTAGGTAACGGATGTCAGGCCAGCGTCAGGCCGACATCCACATTGCCGCGCGTAGCGTTGGAATAGGGGCAGATCTGGTGCGCTGCCTCGACCAGCTTCTCCGCCTCGGCGCGATCGACGCCGGGCAGGTCAACGGTCAGGTCGGCCGTGATACCAAAACCGCCCGCCGCACGCGGACCGATGCCGACCTTGGCGGAAACCGAAACGTCGTCCGGCACCTTCACCTTCAACTGCTGCCCGGCCACCTTCAGCGCGCCGATGAAGCAAGCCGAATAGCCCGCCGCGAACAGCTGTTCCGGATTGGTGCCGTCGCCGCCCGCGCCGCCCAGTTCCCTGGGCGTCGACAGCTTGACGTCGAGCGTGCCGTCTTGGGTCCGGGCATGCCCGTCGCGGCCGCCGGTCGCGCTGGCCTGCGTCTGGTACTTCACGTCGATCGTCACATTCGGTCTCCGATAATCATTATCGCGATATATAAATGAGCTCCGCGATTGGACTTGTCCAGCCCTTCTTTTATCGCGATATGCATTTTTCGGAATTTCGGGAGAGAGCGGATGTCGGCGCCTTGGCCGCTGGACGACCAACTATGCTTCGCCTTGTATGCGGCTAATATGGCGGTCCAGCGCACATACAAGCCGATGCTCGACCAACTTGGCCTGACCTATCCGCAATATCTGGCGCTCCACGTCCTGTGGGAAGAGGATGGCCGGACGATCGGCGCGATCGCGCAGCGGCTGGGACTGGAGTCGAGCACCGTCACGCCGCTGATCAAGCGGCTGGAGGCGAGCGGTCAGGTGATGCGCGAGCGCGATCCGCGGGACGAGCGGCAGGTGCGCGTCCGGCTGACCCCGGCGGGCTGTGCATTGCGCGACCAGTGCGGGTGTTTGGGCGAGGAGATCATCGCCCGGTCGGGCATGGCGGTCGATGACCTCACCGCGCTTCGCGGCGAGGTCCGCGCGCTGCGTCTGGCGCTGGAGCGGCGCGAGGGGCAGGGGGCGTAGCCCTCGACTGCGCTCAGGCTGAACGCGGTCTTGGATGACATCAGCCTCCGTCCGGCCTGAGCGAAGTCGAAGGCAAAGGGAATCCGCCTACGACTTCAACCCCATCGTAAACACCACATTCGGCGCATCCCGGAGCGCCACATACAGCACCCCATCCCGCGCCGAAGGCACTGCGAGCCGCGCCGCCGTGTACCCCGGCGACACGCCGACCGCGCCCGCCATGTCGGCGCTGGCGGCAACTCGGTCGATCAGGAACAGATCGCGCCCCTCCAGCCAGCAGCCATTCTGCTCGCAGCCGCCGCCATCGATACGCGGCAACCGGACCAGCGTGGCGAGCGGCGTCCAGTCGCCCTTGATCGCCCCGCGTACGATCCGGTAGCGGAGCGGCCCCGCCGCCGCCGGACCCAGCCGCGCCGGATCGAGCGTCGCGACCGCGATGTCGGGCGAGGACAGCCGCACGTCGCGCCCGCCCTCCAGCAGGACGGTGGCGGCACCGTCACCCGTCGCGACCTCGATCGCGTCCGTCGGTGCCAGGCGGGAGCCTTCGGCGGCACGGACCGAGAAGGTCAGGCGGTTATTGTCGGGCAGGACATTCTCGTCCCGGGTGGCGAGCGCGACGGCTCCGGCGGTGTCCTTGGACGTCAGGCTGCGCGCGATCAGCGTCGCGGCGGGGCGCGGCGGGGCGGGCGTGATCGGCACCGACAGGGTCCGCCCGTCGGTCAGCCGGATCTTCGCGCTGGTCCCGTCCGGCACCCGGCCATCGGCGGCGGTGGCGACCAGCCGGTCGCTGTCCTCCTCACGGGTCAGGCCATCCGGGGACAGCCGGACATCGCCGACCTCGACGCCTGAAATCTCGTCCAGCCGCTGGCCGGTCAGCGTCACGAAGCGGTCGCCCTTGGCCAGCGTCACCGTGTCGATCCGGCTGGCGGGCGAATAGGCGCGCAAGCTGACGCTGCGCGGTGTGCTATCGCCGATCTGCTGCACCTCCAGCCTGATCTCGCCCGCGCGCGCATTCTTGAGCGGCAGGGTCACGGTGACGCCGTCCGTCCCCCGAAGCGTGAAGGGCACCGGTTGCGCGGTGCCGCCCGGCCCGCGCATGGTGACGCCGGTGACGCAAGCGGCGGCGGGGCCGCTCAGCGTCACCGCATTGTCGCGACCGACGACCAGGCTCTGTCCCGCATCGCCCGCGCGCCATTCGCCGCCATCGGGGAATTGCAGCGTGAAGCTGGGCCCCTCGAACCCGTCGAAACCCCATTCACCGTGCAGCTTGGCGGTTACCTTGCCCGACAGCGCTCCGGCAGGCAGCGGCTCGGTAAGGACATAGCCGCCCCGGTCGGCACGCGCGCGCACGGGTACATCGATGGTCTTGCCGTTCGCGCCGGTCAGTGACACCCTCATGTTGCGCGCGAAGGCGGTGGAGTAGATCAGCGGCGCGCCCTCGACTGGCAGGACGAGGGCGGGACGCGCTCCGCACAGCGGCGCGTCCCCGGTCACGCGCAGGCGCGGCGGGCTGGACGCATCGATGGCGGGCATGGCGGCGACCAGCACCGATTTGGGCTTGGCGAAGGACGGCGCGGCGTTGAGCAACAGAGACAGCCGGTCCCCCTCGCGCGTGGCGAGCGTGGGCAGATAGCTGAACTGCGGATTGCCGAACGCGCCGAATACGCGTGCGATGTCGCGGATCACGCCGATATAGGGGCTGTAATAGCCCAGCCCCGCCTCACGCGTATAGCTGAGTTGCAGGGCCAGGTCGGTCGGCGCGCCGATCAGCGTGTCGGTCATCGAACTGCTGTGGATGTCCGCCAGCACCAGCGAGTCGCGGTTCTCCAAAAGGCATGCCGCCTGCAACTCGATGACGCGCGCCAGGCAGTCGGGGTTCAGCTTGATCGCCAGGCTGTTCGAGAGGGCGGGGGCCAGGGTGCGCAGGAATTCCGGGTGGCTGTTCTCCTGCGCGCGGATCGCCGCGACGAAGGCGTTGAGCCGCGACCGGTCGAGCGAGGCCTGGTTCAGATCCTGCACCGCGCGGACGAACTCGCCGGGCCGGTCGCGCACCGCATCGACGATGGTGCCCGATGCGCCGCCGGTCTCCGGCACCAGGAACAGCGCCATCTGCCGCGCCCCCTTGGGCACGGTCAGGGTCAGGCGGCGATCCTTGTCCTTGGACTTCCATGTCTCGGCGGACTGGACCCAGTTCTTGGGCGGCGGATTGGTCGCGCCGCTGAGGAAGGCGGAGAAGAGGATGTAGCGGGCCCGCTGGTCGCTGGGCAGGTCCGCATCGATCGTCAGCCTGTCGCCGGTGGCGAGGTTGGGCACCTCCGCGATGGGCAGGCTCTTGTCCCCGCGCGTCACCATGATGCGCAGGCCCGGACCGGGCAGGTCGAAGGGCGCGGGATCGGCGGCGCAGAGCGGGCTTTCGACCAGGGCGGCGGCGGCCAGCGCGAGCGCCATCAGGGGACGGGGGAAGCGAAACATGACAGGGTTAAGGCCCAGACTGCCGAAAGGATCAACCCTCTGGCAGCAAATGACATAGGCGTGTCATCTGCAAATCCTCCCCATCTATGATGGGGAGGGGGACCATCCGAAGGATGGTGGAGGGGCGGGGAGCCGGACATTGCCCCCCACCACCGCTTCGCGGCGATCCCCCTCCCCAAGCGAGCTTGGGGAGGATTTACGGTCAGGCGAGCTTGTCTGCCGTGCGCAGGTCGAAGTCGCTGGCTTCGTGCCGCTTGGGCAATTGCTGGGCGGGATCGCCGAAAGTGCGGTTGACCATCCGCCCGCGCTTCACCGCCGGGCGTGCCGCCAGTTCCTGGGCCCAGCGCAGGACATGGGTGTATTCCTGCACCTGAAGGAATTCGGCGGCGTCATAGAGATCGCCCAGCACGACCTGCCCATACCAGGGCCAGATCGCCATGTCGGCGATGCTGTATGCGTCGCCCGCGACATAGGCGTTATGCTCAAGCTGGCGGTTCAGCACGTCGAGCTGGCGCTTGGCCTCCATGGCATAGCGGTTGATCGCATATTCGATCTTCACCGGCGCATAGGCGTAGAAATGGCCGAAGCCGCCGCCCAGGAACGGCGCGCTGCCCATCTGCCAGAACAGCCACGACAGGACCCGCGCCCGCGCGGCGGGCTCGGTCGGCAGGAAGGCGCCGAAGCTCTCCGCCAGGTGCATCAGGATCGCACCGGATTCGAAGATAGGCAGGGGTTCGCCGCCGCGACGGTCGACCAGCGCGGGGATCTTGGAATTGGGATTGATCTCGACGAAGCCGCTGCCGAACTGGTCGCCCTCGCCGATACGGATCAGCCAGGCGTCATACTCCGCGCCGGTATGTCCTGCGGCGAGCAGTTCCTCCAGCAGGATCGTGACCTTCACGCCGTTGGGCGTGCCCATCGAATAAAGCTGGAGCGGATGGCGACCGACCGGCAGCGGCTTGTCGTGTGTCGCGCCCGCGACCGGCCGGTTGATCGAGGCGAAGCGGCCGCCGCTTTCCTTGTCCCAAGTCCAGATGGCGGGCGGGGTATAGGCGTCGTCACTCATGCGCTTGCGGCTCCATAAGAGGGTTCGCCGCGGCAAATGGGGCGGGGCGGATACGAAAACAACCGCGACCGTGCTTTTATTTCGGAAGGGAAATGAGCCGGTCGCGGCGGACATAGAGCAACTCGCGCCGCCCCTCGCGCGGGACCGCCATGACCGGGCGATAGTCGCTCGCCAGTGCTTGCGTCATCAGCCCTTGCGTCGCCGCGTTCCAGGGGGAAAAGGGGTCGTCCAGCGTCACGATGGCGGGCGGACGGCGGGCAAGGATGCGCGCGACCTCCGCCCTTTCGTCCACCCCGATCGCGCCCCGCTCGGCCTCATACGCGAGCGAGGAGGGAAAGGCATAAGGGGTCGGCACGCATCCGCCCGACAGATGATAGAGGCTGGAATCCCCGGCGAAGACATAGGGACATTCGCCGCCATCGACCGCCGCCATGAGCCCGGCCATGCGGCGGATGCCGTCGCCCTCGCTCGGGTCGTTGGTCGCGGCGTGGAAGACGAACAGCCCGGCGCCGATGACGAAGACGGGCACAAGGGCCTTGCGCCCCATGGCGAAGGCGGGTGCGGCGGCGAGCGCCAGCGGGGCGAGCAGCGGCAGGGCGTAATGGTCGAAAAAGGCCCCGATCATCGCGAAGGCGATGAGAGCGAAGGCCAGCCAGATGCGGGTCAGCGTCATGGCGGGGCACTGCGGTCCCTTGCGCCAGGCGACGACCGCGCACGCGATCAGCGGCAGCAACTGCCCGCCGATCCCGGCCAGCCGCCCCGCGATCTTCGCCGCCGGATAGCCGCGACGCAGCGTGATCGAGGTGAAATTGGCGAACCAGAAGGCGTCGAACGCCGCCGCGCCCTTCAGCCAATATTGCAGGACGATCAGCGCGGTCGGCAACAGCCCCAGCACCATCCAAAGCAGCGCCGCCGCCACGACCGTCACCGGCTTCGCCCGTGCCCGCCACAGATACCAGAGATGCGCGAGGCCGAAGAACGCCCCCTCGACCAGCGGGGTGTATTTGATCTGGATCGCCACGCCCGCCAGCAGGCACGCGACCGCGCCGCTCAGCACGATCATGCCGCTCGCGCGTCGCTCGGTCAGACGCGGCAGTTCCAGCGTCAGGACCGCCGCCGCCGTCATCGCCAGATTATAGAAGACCGGCGACTGGCCGCTCCCGCCGCTGAGCAGCGGCAGCCAGAGGATATAGGCCGCCCCCGCCGCCAGACCGGCGGGCGGTGCCAGCGCCATCCGCCGCGCCGCCAGCCAGATCAGCCAGCCTGTTCCGGCGGCGCATAGCGTGGCGACCAGTTGATAGGCCAGAAAGCCGTCGCCGGGCAGCAGGCGGAACCCGGCGAAGAGCAGGAACAGGCCGGGCGGCTTGCGATCCCACAGATCGATATAGAGCCGCGCTCCATGCAACAGCCGGTCGCCGACCAGCAGATAATATTGCTCATCGACATGCGCGACGGGATTTCCATAATCGCGCGCCCGGACCAGCACGGCGAAGACCAGCAGTACGATCGCCACGCCGATCGGCCTGTTGAGAACGCGGGGCGTGGCAAAGCGGCTGGCGTTAAATCGGGGCGACGTCAGGTCCGTCATGTCGATCCGTTCTGGGTGGGCCGCCGGGGCCCCCGGCTTCGCATCGCCCATGTCATCGCCACAGGTCCGATCGCAAAGGAAATCGGCGTCGCATCCGCCCTGCGAAAAATATTTCCTAACTTATGTCCGGTCCGCGGGCGGCGGTGACGTCAGCCTTATGAAACACCTCGGCTTGGGCGGAAACGCTGTCGGGCGGGGGCTTTGGCAACGAGGATGTTTTCGGATTTCATGGGCGGGGTGGGGTAATGCTGCTCGATGCGGAAGGCGCGGCTTGGCGCAATGCCAGGGCCTGGGCCGATGCCGGCAAGACGGAACAGGCGGCGGCCTATGTCGCGCCATGCTGGACGGTGGTCGTGCCCTTCTTCAACGAAGAGGCCGAACTGGCGGCGACGCTGGAAAGCCTGGCGCGGCAGACGGTGCGTTTCCGGCTGGTGCTGGTCGATAACGGGTCGCTCGACGCCAGCGCGCGGGTCGCGGCGGAAAGCTGCGAGCGGCTGGGGCTGGACCATGTCCTGTTGCATCAGGGAGTGCCTGGCAAGATCAACGCGTTGCGGCTGGGCCTCGACCATGTCCATACGCGCTTCGTCGCCACCTGCGATGCCGATACCCTTTATCCGGAGACCTATCTGGCCGAGGCGCAGGCGCTGCTGGAGCAGCCGGGCTGCGTCGTGGCGGGGGCCTATTTCATCGCACCGGGCGACGGCGAGGCGGAGCGGCGGCGCGAGTCCGCGACCATCCGTCTGGCCGCGCGGCTGCTGCCGCGGCAATGCCATGCGGGCGGCGCGGGACAGGCTTTCTGCACCACGGCGCTGAAGGCGGCGGGCGGGTTCGATCCGCGCCGTTGGAACTATGTGCTGGAGGATCATGAGGTGATCCACCGCGTCCTTCGCCATGGCACGATGCGCTATGCCGACGGTTTCTGGTGCGTGCCGTCGGATCGCGAGCGGGACCGGGAGTCGATCCGCTGGACGCTGGCCGAGCGCTTGCTCTACAGCGTGACCGCGCCGTTCGCGGGGGACTGGTTCTTCTACACATTCCTCGCGCGGCGGCTGACGGCCCGGCGTCTGACCACCGAGCGGATGCGCGAAAAGGCCTATCAGGATCTGGCAGGAGTGGTGGGTGAACCGGCTTATTCTGTGCGCTGACGATTTCGCCTTTTCCACCGAAGACAGTCTGGTCATCGCCGAGCTTCTCCATGCGGGCAAGCTGAACGCCACGAGTTGCATGACGCTTCGCCCCAATTGGGCGGAGGACAGCGCGATGTTGCGCGACGTGCCTGCGACCGCGCAGATCGGGCTCCACCTGACACTGACCGAGGAAGCGCCGATCCATCCCAATGGCTTTACGCAAGATGGGGTGATGCCGGGAATCGATCCGCTCACCCGGCTGGCGGTGCGGGGACGGCTGGACCCTGCCGAGATCGCACGCGAGGTGGAGGCGCAGTTCGACCGGTTCGAGGCGGCGATGGGTCGCCCGCCTGCCTTTGTCGATGGGCACCAGCATTCGCACGCGCTGCCCGTCATCCGCCTGATCGTGCTGGAGATTACCCGCCGTCGCGCGCCGGAGGCCTGGCTTCGCACCTGTGAGGACCGGGTCGCCGGGCTGCTCGGGCGGCCATGGCGTGGCAAGGCGATCGGTAGCGCCTTTCACTCGCGCGGATTCGCGGCGGCGGCGGAGGCGGTGGGCCTTCGCTGCAATCGCGGCTTTGCGGGCCATTACGGGTTTGACGGTTGCTTCGCGCAGGCTCTGCCGCGTTTTCTGGACCGGGCGGGGGCCTATCATCTGGTGATGTGCCATCCGGGCGCGGGGACGCGCGCGGGCGACGCCATCGCGGCGGCGCGGCGGGACGAGGCGGACGTCTTGCGCAATATTTCGGTTTCCGACATGGCGGCGTCACGCGGGCTGGCCTTCGCCGCCTGACCAGAGGGCGGCGGTTTGAGCGATACGGGTCTGGAGGGCCAGTTCTTGGAGGCGCGGCCGCTGCTGCGTCGCCTGTTGGCGGCCCGGCTCGGTTCGGCGGAGGATGCCGAGGACGCGCTTCAGGATCTGTGGCTGCGCATCGCCGGGATGGACGGCGCGCATGTCGAGCAGCCGGTACCCTTTTTCTGCCGCATGGCGACCAATCTGGCGACCGACCGCCGGATCGCCGCCGCCCGGCGCAGCGCGCGTGACGGGGCATGGGAAGAGGTGCAGCCCAGGTCGGATGAATATGCCGATCCCGAACGCATCGTCGCGGGCCGCCGCGCGCTGGAACAGGCCCATGCCCGGATCACGCATATGCCCGACCGGATGCGCCAGGCCTTCACCCTGTTCCGCTTCGAGGAACAGCCGCAACGGGTGATCGCCGAACGCATGGGGATCACCGTCAGCGCGGTCGAGAAGCTGTTGCGGCGCGCCTATCGGTTTTTGCAGGAAAATCGCGAAGGGGAGGGTGCGGATCGAGCATTGCCGCATCGTCCTGATCATGAAAGGAGCGCGGACGAGTGACGCGTGAGGAGCAGGCGATCGACTGGCACATCCGGCAGCGCGACATGAGCGCCGCCGAGTGGGACGCCTTTGCGACGTGGCTGGAAGACAGCCCGGCCAATGCGTGCGCCTATGACGCGGTCGCCATGGCCGATGCGCTGCTGGTCGCGCCGTCCGTACAGGCGGAAGCCGAGCCGGTGGTCGAAGCCGCCAACGACAACGCCGGATGGGGGCGCTGGTGGTTGCTCGGCGGCGTCGCGGCGGCGGTGGCGCTGGTCAGCGGGCCGGTGCTGTTGAATAACGGTCCCGACATGCGGGTCGAGCAGACCCGCGCGGGCGAGACCCGCCGGATCGCCCTCAATGACGGCACGCGGATCGACCTCGCGGGGGGATCGCGGCTTCGCTACGACCGCAACGATACGCGCGTCGCGACGCTGGAGGCGGGGCAGGCGCTGTTCCATGTCCGCCACGACCCGTCCGCGCCGTTCGAGCTTCATTCGGGCGGCGTCGTCATTCGCGATATGGGAACGGTGTTCGACGTACGGCGCACGGGGCGGCGACTGGACGTGGCGGTCGCGGAAGGATCGGTGGCGCTGGCCCCGCTGGGGCAGGAGATCGCGCTGACGGCGGGGCAGGGCATCCATCTGGACGAGGCACGGCACAGCCTTCGCCGAGTGACCGTCGATCCGTCGACCATCGGGGGGTGGCGCGGCGGGTTGCTCGATTTCGATGGCGAGCCGGTCGGGGCGATTGCTGCACGATTGCAATCCGCCTATGGCATGCGGATCGCGGTGGAGGGGGCTCTGGCCGATCGCAACGTCACGGGTGTCGTCCGCATGACGGGCGATGCCGGTCGGGACGTTCCTCGTTTCGCGAAGTTGATCGGAGCGGAGTGGCGCCAGAGCGGTGGAGACTGGATATTGCGGGCGTCGAACGAGGATCGCTGAGCGCGGCCTATGGGCTGCGCTCTGCCTCGTCACGCCGGTCGCGGTTCAGGCGCGGGAACGGCCCGTATCGGTCGCGCGGCCCATCCGTATCGCTCCCACGACGCTGGACATGGCTCTGCGCGAACTGGCGCGGCAGGGCGGGATCACCGTCATCACCACCGATGACCGATTGCGCCGGGTCCGCACCCCCGCACTGACCACCGACATTCCGCCAGCCCGCGCGCTGAGGCTGTTGCTGCGTGGCACCGGATACCGCGCGGTGGCGATCGATGGGGAGGGTTTCCGCATCGTCGGGGCACCCCGCCCGCCACGCCCGGCCCCCCGACCCGCGC
>NZ_JAXCMJ010000053.1:0-24462 GCF_038084995.1 Sphingomonas sp. 2378 | reverse complement strand
GTCGCCACCCGCTACGACAAACTCGCCGCCAACTTCCTGTCAGGCGTCGCCATCGCAACCGCCCTCGCCTTCTGGCTCTGATTGAGTCTCAGCCCTAGCTGACTGAACGCCAATTCAAACGGGCTTAGCTCAACACCAAGATATTCTAAAAATTGCGCATCGACGAAGAAGTTGGGGTCGATGCTATGATAGAAATTGCCGACGTCGAGGGTCATCGCAATGATCGGCTGCTCCCGCCTTATGGCATCGCGCATGGCATGGAGGCCGTCATCGCGCCACTTGCGGTAAGGCTCGAAATAGGGCTCGAATGATCCCAGAGATTCCAGGTGATATTCGCCGACCCATTTGCGGTCCTTGTCCGCACGATAGCGCCGGACACGGGAAGCAAGCGCACGAGAGGATAAACACGCATCGAACTTATGACCGACCAAGTTGACCCATAGTGCCGACAACACATGGGCCTCGACGCTGAAGTCGCCGATGAGCCGAAATTCGGGAAGCGGTGTTCGCTGGTCCGTGGACCGTTGGAAGGCCCGTTCCGCGTCGGAAAAAAAGGCGTGCGCTGTTGACGCGTCGGCGTCTGGCACCTCGCTCACATGCTGATCGAAATGTAGCCGTTTAGGGAAGATGATCGGCTGATTGATGCCCTCTGTCAGTATGGCGGCGGCTTCGCCTGCCTGAAGTCGTACCAGCAATGCCGCGAGCTTGTCAGGTAGCGACTGTTCGTAAGCGACGAAAGTCTCTGCTACTCTGATGGATGACTCATAGAAGCAGTCAACCTTGGCCTTGCGATACGCGAAGAACAGGGCGGATAGCGACAGGTCGCTCCAATCGCCTAAATCTTTATCCGCCATGTCGCCTCCGTTTAAATGACGATTACGTTAGCAACGTTGGCGCCAATTATCGGGACGATCTTACCCTATCCGAGGTCGTTGCGATAGTACAATTTCTGCGAGACCCACCGCCATAGTTCACTTCACCTCCAGCAACGATGAGAGCGGATGGATCGCTAGTTGCCCATGAGATGCCATCTTACCGGTAATTCGATTACCCCCGGCGTAAACCCAGCTTTGACTACTTACCTTACGGCGTCAGCCTATTGCATCGTCCACGGGAACGTATGGCGCAAAGTTGCCTTTCAGCCGGATCGATACCACTCGCTGGTCTAAATACCCCTCCGCCAGCCCCGCCAATCCCTCGACGTCGCGCAGATTCAAGCCAAGAGCAACCTCGATCTGCGCGCGCGTATAGACCCCATGCTCAACCAGCATCCTCAAGCCCTCGGCAAGCATCGTTGGCCGGGTGACCGGGAACGCGTCGTCGAGCGGTTCGACTTTGCGGATGCGAAGGCTGTTCATCTGCCTGAACAGGTAGGAAAACTGGTTCTCAGAGAGAATCCCTATATCCCGGCTGCGATATGCCATTGAGGCTATCGACACACCCCAGCGTGCCTTCAGCGTCTTAAAATAGGCGATTGAGCTGCCGAGTACTTCGCGGCTGAAGGTCTCCCGTGGAAGCAGAAAAGCGCTGGCGAACCGATTGGCCTGCTTCTCGATCATGTCGAGATTCGAACTGGTGACTTCTACGTCAGGGTGGAGCACCAGGTGACCAAGTTCGTGAGCAAGGTTGAACAAGTCGCGCGGCCCCCCGACTACCTCCTCTGACATTAGGACGATGGGTCGACCGCCGATCCAGCAACTTACGGCGTCCATGTCCTGGCAGCATACGGGTTCGCGCACCAGCAGAATCCCGTTCGCCTCAATGGTGGCGCCGAGATTGCGGATAGGACCACGGCCGAGACCCCAGTGATCGCGAAGCCTCTCGGCCGCGCATTCGATATCGTCTTCATCGCCGCGCTCGGCGTCGAACTCGAGGCTAGGAAAGTTCACGTCCGGTAAGGCGATGAAGCGTTCGAGTAGGGTGCCGATATCCCCCGCCCACTGCATACGCCGTACGATTCGACGGCGATGGTGCTGCTCCATTCGCTTCAGACTTCGGAAGAACGGCGACCTTGGCTCGCCAGCGCGCGACGGCAGGCTGGTGAAGAACGAGATCGGTTGACCGGTCTCGCCGATGATTCTGCTCATAGTCTCGCCGCTCGGCGAGGTCTGGCCGGTCTCGAACTGAGCGACGGCCTGCCGACTCACGCCGATGGCGTCAGCGAACGCCTCGCCGGTGAACCCGCGTGCCTCCCGGGCTTCCCTGATCCGTTCCGGAATCGGTTTGGCTCCGGCCGAGGCCGGAGCACCGCGATCATTGCTCATTCTGCTACCTGCAGTCAGGATTTGATGTCGAGATCCGAGTCGTGCTCGTTCTTACGCAACGCTTCCTCGATGTGGTCGCGAAAGCGAAGCACGAGGCCCGGTGCTGGCACGTCGACCGGCGCCACCTCAATCGGGCCCAGGCGGCTGAGCACGTTTGTCCGTGCAAGCCAGCTGTTGCGCCCAGCCTCAGGCATGGCCCAGCACAAATGGGTGAGATCGGAGCCGTGGGCGCCGAAGGTCAGCCAAGCATACATCTCCTGCGGCAACGGAACCCGGAACGGCACCACGACAGGATCCTTATCAAACAGCTCAAGCTGATTGCTGAGTCGCTGATCCTGGCGAGTGGGCGTCTCTTCTGGGAAGGCCACCGGGCCATCCGTCCTGCATACATGGGCTCGAAACTGCCCAGATCGCAACTCTACCCAATGCCCGCCACCCAGCGGCATCCGCGTCATCTCCGACGCGAACGGCAGGTCGCCAGATTTGCAGCCCTCGTGCACGCTGAACAGGACGGCGGCGCGGCGAATATGCCCCCTGATGTCCGTGCCGATCAGCGACTTGAGGAAAGGTTCGTTTTCCATCACATCGCTGGCCAGCGCGACCGCTTGGGACACCGAACGCATCAGGGCCATATCGGTGCTGGGCGGAAACGCGTCGTCGAGAAGCTGCTGAAACGGAACCATGTCTGCCCTTTTTTATGGTTGCAAGCACATTCCCGAAATCACGGTCTCGCGTCAAGTGATTTCTTTAAATTGAACTACCCCTCCGGTCATGCGATCCTATCCCTTCATGCCGGCAGTGAATGATTTACCGTGGTGGCATGGCGATCGATGCCATTTAGCCCGACGCAGATTACCGTCCTGACAGGTAACGTGCATCGGCTATCGGTTCGAGGAACACTCCCATTGCGTCCCGCGAAAGCAACAGTGGGATGCCCACAGATGATACCTGCCTAAGCCCTGATGATGTAGCAAATCATTCAGTACGGGCCGAAGTCAGTTTTTGGCGGAGCGGCTGCTCTCGCGACTGTATGTACGCTGCTGAAATAATAGGAATTAATGTGCAGGACCACCAACTAACTGATCTGAACTTAGAGCCGTGCACTGCCTCCGCCATCATCAAAGCGTTCAGGCGGCTTGCAACCAGATTTGCGGTCTAAACTTCAGTGAGGATCGTGACCGTCAGGGGGTCGGCACAGCAGTGTCTTGTCCAGAAGCAAACAGCGACCTTTGCTAACACTCCACCGTAACTATAAACCGGTCATGCCAATTCATACACGCTGAACAAGTTCGCTTTTGCTGGCTTGGCAAACTTCGCCCCCATTCGACGCGCCAGCCAGGCATCCGCTCGCGCGATGCCGTCGACCATATCCTCCGCCGGCTTGCCGTCGATGTGGACCAGTTCGCGCGGCGACATGCGGAAGTGTCCACGCGATTCCGACCTCGGCAAGATCACGGCGCGGTTGCCCGCCTTGCTCAGCCAGAAGCGGCAGTCGGTCTGGACATAGCAGCCCTCGTCGCGCGGCAGGTAGACCGTGATCCCGGTCCGCTCGAACTGACCATCCGCGGCGATGCCGAACTCCAGCGCGACGACGTCGGTGCCGGACAGGGCCGCCGTCCGCGCCATCTGAGTGCGATCTTCCTGGTCGAGCGCCTCGCCACCCGTGACGACGACGCCGTCTTTCAGCTTGCGGTTGCCGAGCAGAAGCCGGGTCGCCGCAACGGTGTAGGCGCGGAGGATGGCGTCGTCGTGTTGAGTCATGGTCGCTTACTCCTGTTTTCATCCCGCAATCCGGGATCGCCTTCATCTCCTTCCCATCAAGGCGGGCGGTCAGTGACCGACCCGCCACCATTTGATCGTGGGCGGAGCGATGCTGTCGATCGCGCCGCGCAGTTCGCGCAGGTCCTCCAGGCTGCCGCCGAACCGGTCGGCAGGGGAAGCGCCGCCCAGCGCATCGAGCGGCAGGTCGAGCGCATGGCGGATCGCGCGGCTGTCGTGATTGAGCCGCCATTCCAGCCGCATGAGCATGTTGATGAACAGCCGGAGCCGCTCCACGCGAGCCGTGTCCACCGGCGACCACAGCCGGCCGAGCTGGATCATGTCCTCCGCTTCGGCGCGGTCGATGCCGAGTAGGCGCATGGCATGGCCGGGATCGATGCCATGGGTCAGCATGATCCGGCCAGCGAGATCCACCAGTGCTGCGCCGTCCCCGTCCTGTGCGCGGGTCACCGGAAGCTCGCTAGGTGATCGGCCCACATCGCCTCCACGATCGCCTGTCCGCGATCGTGGATCATGTCCTCGTCGTACAGACCCTGGCGGATGCCGAGACCGGTGAGGCGCCTGGGCACGATCAGGGCGTGGGCATGGAGTGGGAATGCGGCGTTGATCGTCCCCGGTGCATGCAGGATCAGGACGGAGGCGAGCTGGCGATCCCGGGCGAACCGATCGCGCAGAAAGGCGCGCGCCCGCTCCCAGCCGACATGCACCCGGTCGACGTCGCCGAGCGGTAGCGTCAGATAGGTGAGCAGCGCCTTCTCGCGGTCGACGGCATGCGCGTCCATCTGCCCCAGCAGTGTCGCCGGATCGGCGAGGCTGTCGTCGGCGCCCGCGGGGAGGAGCACCTCGATCCGCTCGACGTTCGGCGACCAGGCGCTGAGATCCGCGCCCGCGACAACGGGGCCGAGATGCGCCTTGCGATAGCCGAACTCGAGCGCGCTGTTGACGCGACCGGCATAGGCCCGGCGCAGAACGGCGAAGACCGTCCCCGCCGGGGAAGGCCCGGACGGGTTCAGATAGAGCCAGCTCTGCGGATCGGCATCGGTCGGCGTCGGCTTGACCGGCAGCTTGCGGGGCTTGCGCGCGGCCATGTCAGCGTCCCCGCCGATAGGTCACGATCCGCACGATCTCGGCGGCGGCACGGCAGACCCCGTCGCAGCGCTCGTCCCAGGTGACGAAGGGCGGCGTCGTCTGCAGCGCCAGGCCATTGCCCCGGATCTCGACGAACGCGCCGACCCGCTGCGGCACCAGCCACAGGCTGTCGTCCCGCCGTCGCATGAAGACGAGGTCGGTCATCGTGAAGGGCCCGTCCGGCCCGACCAGCGCGACATCGACCGTGACTGGATTCATCGTCTCCGGGAACAGCCCGGTGCGCACCAGCATGACGTCGCGCCCGAAGCGGGTGCAGGCGTCCTCCATCTTCATACCGAACAGCGGCGGATCGCAGGGCGTGGCGGCGATCAGGAGATTGGCCGAGGCGATGTCGAGCATGCCGGCGGGCAGTCCGGCCAGTGCGCCGATCGGCACCGGTGCTTCGTAGAGCGCGGTGAGCGGCAGCGACAGGACGCGCAGCGAGGGATCGAGCGACGGCTCGGTCGGGGAGGTCAACATGTTGGGTACTTTCGGCGAGAGGATCACCGGCCCGTCTCGGGTCCGGATCAGGCCGCCTGCCTTTTTCGTTCGGCCGGCAGCTTCGCTGCGCCTCTCAATTACCTTGCTCTTGACCTTCCTGGCGGCATCGCCAATCAGGTCGGCATCGCGCGAGATCGCCTCAGACCGGCTTATCGCACTTGAATAGGCGCAAGCAGCTAAATCACTGGCTCAAAAGGATATTGGCGCGAAAAACGACTTGCGTGTGTTTTGCGTGGAAGCAATCGCCATTCACGGCCTGTTCTCGTCGCGTTCTTTCGCGTTTGCGCGCTCGGATGGTGCAAAATTAACGACTTAGGCGGTCCCATCTTCGTTGACATCGCAGGGGTCGCAAGTTCAATCCTTGCCACGCCCACCATCGAAAACCCCGCTAGGCCAACGGCTTAGCGGGGTTTTTGGTTTTTGGCGATCCGGCATAGCCTATCGCTTGGTTTTGGCAGCTTCTTGGTATGGCGCCGCTCCCCATTCTAACGCCTCGGGTGCTCAGGTGACTGTCAAAGCTTGGGATGCCTTCTCCAAATGCGGATGAGGGATGTGGGTGGTTTTTGCGTATAACGGCATGATGACCGACGCCTTCGACCGCGATCTTGCCCGGCTGGCCAGCCTTGTGCCACCCGATGCCCTGAACGACCTGGAGTGCCGTGTGGCCTCGGCGATCGAGCCGGGGGCGTTGGCGGGCGAGGGGGTGTCGCTTCGGGGTATCGCCTTGGCGGGTGGGGTCGCCTTGCTGCTCGGGCTGACCGGGGGGGGCGTGATGGCGGGGCGGATCGAGGCGAAGGCGCGCCCCGTCGCGCTCGTCGCCCTGGATGCGCGCCTGGCCCCTTCGACCTTGTTGCTGGGGCGGTGATGCGGCGCAACCTGCTGACGCTGGTGATCGCCTTCGTCGCGGCGCTGGCGGGGGTGGCGATCGGGTGCCGCGTCCTGATGCCCGCCGAGCCGCCGGCGAGCGATCTTCATGCGCTGGTCCACCGCGACATCCGGCTCGACCCGGCGCAGAGCGTCGCGCTGGACCGGCTGGAGGCGCGGTTCGCCACCACCCGCGCGACGCTGGAGGCGCGGCTGCGCGGGGACAATGCGCGGCTGGCGGCGGCGATCGAGGCGGAGCATCGTGACGGGCCGCGGGTCAGCCAGGCGATCGATGCCGTCCATCACAGCATGGGCGACCTGCAAAAGGCGACGCTGGCGCATGTCTTCGCGATGCGCAGGGTTCTGCGTCCCGATCAGGCGGCGACCTTCGATCGGCTGGTCGTGGCCAAGCTGACCGATAGCGCTCGTTGAGCCGGGGGCGGTGAGCCGCGATCTGGCGGGATTGGCCGATGGCGATCTGGTGGCGCTGGCGCGGAGCGGGCGGCCCGGTGCCTATGCGGTGATCGTCACGCGTCACAAGACGGCGCTGTACCGGCTGATCCTGGCGCATGTCCGCGATGCCGACGAGGCGTTGGACCTGGTGCAGGAAAGCTTCGTCGCCGCGCACGGCGCGCTGGCGCGGTTCGACGAGACGCGGTCCCTGCGCGCCTGGCTCAGCCGGATCGCGCTCAACAAATGCCGCGACTGGGCCCGGCGTCGGCGGGTGCGCGCGATGCTCGCGTGGGTCCTGCCGGTCGAGGCCGCCGCCGAGATCGCCGACGACCGGGTCGGGGGCGAGGCGGCGGCGATCGACCGCGATTCGCTGGCGCGGACGCTGGCGGCGCTGGACCGCCTCCCCGATGCGCTGAGGGTGCCGCTGATCCTGTGTACGATCGAGGGGTTGAGCCAGGCGGAGGCGGCGGAGGCCCTGGGGCTGAGCGGCAAGGCGGTGGAGCTTCGCATCCGCCGCGCGCGGGCCGCGCTGCGCGATGCGATTCCCTGACCGCATCATGAGGGAAGGCCGCCGGGCGGGCGTATAGGGGGTATGAACGACATCGCGATTTCGATCCGCCGCCGTGAGATGCTGGCCGGTGGCATGGGGCTGGGCGCACTGGTCGCGCTGCCCGCCTGGGCGCAAAGCCATGGCGGCGGGTTGGCGCACGGATCGACGGCGATGCCCGGCGTGCGTCCGGTGCTGAATGGGGCCGTGCTGAATGGGCCGGAGATCACGCTGACCGTCGCGCGGCAGATGATGATGATCGACGGCAAAGCTTATCATGCGATCGGCATCAACGGCTCGACCCCCGCGCCGCTGATCCGCCTGCGCGAGGGACAGCGCGCGAAGATCACCGTCATCAACACGCTGGACGAGGAGACCTCGATCCACTGGCACGGGCTGCTCCTGCCCTTCCAGATGGACGGGGTGCCGGGGATCAGCTTTCCCGGCATTCCGGCGGGCGGGCGCTTCACCTATGAGTTTCCGGTCGTCCAGGCGGGGACCTATTGGTATCACAGCCATTCGGGCCTGCAGGAGCAGGAGGGGCATTACGGCCCCATCGTCATCGATCCGGCGGGGGCCGACCCGATCGCCTCGGACCGCGAACATGTGATCCTGCTGTCGGATCACAGTCCGCTACACCCCCATGCGATCTTTCGGCGGCTGAAGCTTCAAGGCGGCTATTTCAACTATCAGAAGCAGACGGCGGCGGGCCTGCTGGCCGGGCGGGACCAGCCGCTGGCGGAGCGGCTGCGCTGGGGCGCGATGCGGATGGACCCCAGCGACGTGTCCGACGTCACGGGATCGACCTATCGATACCTGATCAACGGCCATGGGTCGGCGGACAATTGGACGGGGTTGTTCGCACCGGGCGAGCGGGTGCGGCTGCGCGTCGTCAATGCCTCCGCGATGACCATCTTCAACCTGCGGATACCGGGCCTGTCGTTCCAGGTGGTGCAGGCGGATGGGCAGGACGTGCAACCGGTGACGGTCGACGAGCTTCAGATCGCGGTCGCCGAAACCTATGACCTGATCGTCACCCCGATCGAGGACCGCGCCTATACGCTGGTCGCGGAAACCTGGGACCGGTCGGGCATGGTGCAGGGCACGCTGGCGCCGCGATCCGGCATGATCGCCGCCGTCCCCGCTTTGCGCCCGCGTCCGCTCGCCACGATGAAGGACATGGGGATGGGGAGCATGGGCACGGACCATGGCGGCGGCGCTTGCCCACCCGAACATGCCGCGATGGGGCATTGCCAGCCCGCCGAACCTATGGCCCATGGCGCGATGAAGCACAGCATGCGCGACTTCGCCAATGCGCCCGGCCTGCCGCGCACGCCCGTCGTCCAGACGGTCGCACCGATGCCGGTCGACCGGACCGGCGAACCGCCGCAGGGGCTGGGCGATGTCGGGCACCGCGTGCTGACCTATCGCGATCTGATGAGCGTCGCGCCCAATCCCGACCGGCGGGTGCCGTCGCGCGCGCTGACCATTCATCTGACCGGCAATATGGAACGCTATATGTGGGCGTTCGACGGGGTGAAGCTGGACGCCGTGACCGCGCCCATCCCGTTCCGGCTGGGCGAGCGGGTGCGGGTGACGCTGGTCAACGACACGATGATGGCGCACCCCATCCATCTGCATGGTCATTTCTTCGAACTGGTGACGGGGCATGGCGACCACGCCCCGCGCAAGCATACCGTCAATGTCGCGCCGGGCGGCACCGTGACCTTCGACCTGACCGCCGATGCGGAGGGCGACTGGGCCTTTCACTGTCACCTGCTCTATCACATGCATGCGGGGATGATGCAGGTCGTCACGGTGCGGCGCGATGCGAAGCAGGAGGACCCGGCATGATCCTGCTCGCGCTGCTGCTCGCTCAGCCACAGCATCATGACATGGCGATGCCGGGCATGACCATGCCGATGGCGAAACCCAAGGCCGCTCAGGCGGCGAAGCGGAAGGCCGGCAAGCGGCAGACTTCCCGGCCGACCGCCAAGGCGCGGTCCGCCCCGTCCCCTTCCGACCAGTCCGGCGCGTGCTCGCCTGAACATGCGGCCATGGGGCATTGCCGAGCGGAGAGACCGTCCCAAGGCCAGGACGCCATGGGGCATGACGTGATGCCGGGCATGGCCTCGATGCCCCAGGCTTCGACCGCGCAAGCCTGTCCGCCCGAACACGCTGCGATGGGCCATTGCCAACCAGCAGCGGCGGCGGATGGCGGCATGGCGATGAATCATGCCGCCATGTCGGGCATGGCGAACGGGCCGCAGCCCGTCGGCGACGCCCCGCCGCCCGCGCCGCCGAGCGACCGCGCCGCCGACCGCTTCTACGATCCCGCCGCGATGGCCGTCGCCGATCGCCGGATGCGGATGGAGCATGGCGGCATGCGCTTCTCGCAGATCCTGTTCAATCTGGCCGAAGTGCAGATACGCGATGGCCGCGACAGCTATCGCTGGGACGGGGAGGGCTGGTTCGGCGGCGATATCGACCGGCTGGTGATCAAGAGCGAGGGCGAAGGCAGGCTGGGCGCCCGGATCGGCGCGGCGGAGGTGCAGGCGCTCTATGCGCGGGCGATCGATCCCTATTGGAACCTGCAAGCGGGTCTGCGGCAGGATGTCGGGGCGGGGGCTCGGCGGACCTATGCCGTACTTGGGGTCGAGGGGCTCGCCCCCTATTGGTTCGACGTGGAGGGAGCGTTGTTCCTGTCCGACAAGGGCGAGGTGCTGGCGCGGGCCGAAGCCTGGATCGATCAGCGCATCACCCAGCGCGCGATCCTTCAGCCCCGGGTGGAGATGAACCTCGCCGCGCAGGACGTGCCCGAACAGGGGATCGCGTCGGGTGTCTCCAATCTCGAACTGGGCCTGCGGCTCCGCTACGAGATCGCGCGGGAATTCGCCCCCTATGTCGGCGTCAGCTGGGAGCGGCGCTATGGCCCGGCGAGCGGTGGCGGCGCGGCGCTCGCGCTGGGTATCCGTACCTGGTTCTAGAAGTACCGCAGCCAGCGAAGGTCGCGACGGCGGCGCTTGAGCTCGGCGAACCATTTGGTCGGGAAATAGAGCGGCACGATGAGCAGCAGATACATCAGCCACATCGCTCCGGCCGAGGGCAGGCCGAACACCGTCCCCTGATTGGTGCCCCAGATCGCCACCGCGCCCAGATACAGGAAGCGCAAGACATAGATGTGCAGCAGGTAGAAGGCCATCGGTGCGCCGCCCATCACCGCCAGTGCGCGGGCGACGGGGCCGGTGCGCCCTTCGAACAGGGCGAGCAATAGCGCCGCGACACCCAGCGTCGCCATCAGGAACATCAGCGAGGGCGGATATTTGGTCAGCGCCAGGAAGCTCATCACGCTGCGAAGCGTATCGCCCGCCACCGGCGCCCAGGGCGTATCGCCATAACCGTTGATGGTCCGCAGCAGGACGAAGCCGAGCAGCAATGCGACCCCCAGCGCGGCGAACCAGCGCCGCCGTTCCTCGGCCGCTTGCCGGAACCACGGGCCGACCGCGTAACCCAGCGCGATCACCCCGATCCAGGCGAGGACGGGATAGGTCGTCTTGATCGTGATCCCCATCCATTCGAACGCGGTCCGCTTGTGCACCAGCGCCCAGATGGCGAACCAGGGGCTGTCCGGCGCGAAGGCGACAGGGTCGAGCAGATTATGCCCCGCCACGATCGCCAGCCCGATCGCGGCGATCGCGATGCGCGGCAGATGGATCAGCCCGGCGAGCGCGATCATGCACAGCCCGATCGCCCAGATGACCTGCAACCAGATGGTCTCGGGCGGAAACTTGGCCGACCAGCCGAAGCCGACCAGCGTCACCTCCAACAGCATCAGAAAGGCGCCGCGGGTCAGGAGGAAGCGGCTGGTCTCCGTGCGGCTGTGGGTCTGGCCATAGAGCCAGGCCGACAGGCCGGTCAGCGCGATGAAGGTCGGCGCGCAGATCGAGGCGAGCGTCCGGCTGAAGAACAATGCAGGCGCGACGATCCGCGCATCCATCGGATCGCCGACCTGCCAATGGGTGCAGAAGGTGTCGCGGACATGGTCGAGCAGCATGATGACCATCACCAGCCCGCGCACTGCATCGATGCTGGCCAGCCGCGCGGCCGCGGCGGCGGGACGCGCGATCGTCCGGTTCGCGCTTTGTGGCAAAGCGAGGCTGGTCATGCGTCATCCTCCGGCCAGGGCGCATCGATGACGAGCAGCAACCGGTCTTCGCCGGACCCCGCGATCGGCGGCGATCGGTGGATGATCGCCCGGTCGCCCGCCCGCTCGCGCCCCTTGAATAGGCCGACATCGCCCGTCGACAGGGCGTGAGGCTCCGTATCGTCGGATGCGCCGTGCGGCAGCCACTGGGTCGCGCGCCCGCAATAGGTGGTGATCAGGCGGAGCGCGACGTAATCGGCATGGAATTTCCAGCAGCCATTGCCGGTCACCCGCTCGATCCGCACCTCCACCCGGTCCTCGCCGGTCAGCGCGCCATAAAGCTGCGCGAGATGCTGGACATCGGCGGCGAGCCGATGGTGCCAGTCCTGCCGCGGCAGGGCGGCCAGTGCGTCGGCGATCCCGTGCGCCACCCGCCGCATGTCGCTGGCAAAGCGGATGGCCGGGAAGTCGCCCAGATCCGGGCTCGGCAGAGGGGAGGGACGTTGCCAGACCGCCAGCGTCACGGCGTCGTCCTCGATCACGCGGAGGATTTCGGCGTCGTCGCCCATCCTGACATGATCGGGCAAGGCCGGGTCCGTTCGGGAAGCTTTACATTCTGGACTCTGGATCACGCCTGCCATCATCACTCTTCGTGTTACAGTGTAACATTACCAAAGAATATTGGATGGCGAAAGGGTGACGATCTACCTTCCCTTGGCATGGGAGGGACTTTGGTCGGTTCCATAAGGAAAGGGCGGCACCTCGCGGCACCGCCCTTGTCCGTCATTCCGCCGGAGCGGGTGGGATTACCCTGCGTCTTCGTCGGGGAAGGCGTTGGTCGGCTTCGACCCCCACACCGCGTAGAACAGGATGTAGAGTTCGCAGACCGCCGGAATGAGGAACGAGATGCTCAGCCCATGGTGATCGGCGATCCACGCCTGGACGGTCGCCAGTGCGCCGCCGGCGATCGCCATCACCAAAAGCCCCGAACCTTCTTCGGTCAGCGGGCCGAGGCCCTTGATGCCCAGCGTGAAGATGGTCGGGAACATGATCGAGTGGAACAACCCCACCAGGACCAGTGCCCACATCGCCAGATGGCCGCTACCCAGCACCGCCGTCATCACCAGAATGGTCGCGACCAGGGCATTGAAAGCCAGCAGGCGCGCGGGGGCGACATAGCGCATGATGAACGCGCCCAGGAAACGACCGACCATCATGCCACCCCAGAGCAGGGTGAGGTAATGGCTCGCTTCGGATGCGCTGAGATTGGCGATGTTCGGCTGCTGGATGAAGCTGATGAGCAGCGACCCGACGCAGATTTCCGCCAGCACGTACAGGCCGATCGCCGGCACGCCGAAGACCAGATTCCGGTGCTTCCAGAGCGAATGCCGATGCCGTTCGGCCGCTGCCATCCGGCTGGTCGCGGAGCCGAGATTGGGAAGCTTGAACCGGCCGATGATGACCGCGATGATGACCAGTACGGCCGCGATGAGCAGATAGGGGATCTGCACCGACTGCGCATCGGCCAGCTTCTGCGCGGCGGTGAGCTTGACCTCGCCACCCTCCGCCGTGCCCGAGGCCGAACGCGACAGGATGAGCATCGCGCCGAAGGTCGGTGCGACGAAGGTGCCGAGCGAGTTGAAGGCCTGCACCAGATTGAGCCGGAAGGACGCCGTGCTGGGCGGCCCGATCACGGCGACATAGGGGTTGGCCGCGACCTGAAGCAGCGTGATCCCGCAAGCCAGAACGAACAATGCGGTCAGGAAGAAGCCATAGGAGGCGAATTGCGACGCCGGGACAAAACCCACCGCGCCGACCGCCATGATGACCAGCCCGACCACCATCGAGCGCTTATAGCCGATCCGTTCGATCAACTTGGCCGACGGGAAGGAGGCCACGCCATAGGCGATGAACCAGACGAACTGGATCAGCAGCGACTGGGTATAGTTGAGATCGAAAACAGCCTTCAGATGGGGAATCAGAATGTCGTTGAGGACGGTGATGAAGCCCCACATGAAGAAAAGGCTGGCGAGCAGGGCCAGTGCTGGTCCGTAGCTGGTCGCCCCTCCTCCCCCGACCGGTGCGCCGGTGGCGCGTGACGTAACGGGTACCGCCATTGCATTCCTCTCTTTCGGTCCGACCTGGCGCGAAAAACTGTTCGCCGACCGGCTTGCTCCTGATATTTTGTCTGACTATAGTGACGCAAAAGGCGCGTCAATGGCGTCTGGCGACGGAGGGATGAGGCATGTCGATGGCGTCAATCAAGACCTTTCTTACTTTGGTAGCGGTAACCTCCGCAATGACATCCACGGCCGCTCTGGCGAGCGAGGCGAAGCGTGCGCCCGCTGGTTATTCGGTCGAGGGCGCGGGTATCGAATCGGTGACCCTGACCAACAAGGCCGGGCTGTCGGCGCGCGTCCTGACGTACGGCGCGACGCTCCAGTCGGTGATGGCCCCCGATCGCGACGGCAAGCTGGCCGATGTGCTGCTCGGTTATGACAAGGCCGAGGATTATGTGAACCATCCGAATTTCTTCGGCGTGACGGTGGGCCGCTTCGCCAACCGCATCGGCGGCGGTCGCTTCTCGCTCGACGGGCGGCCCTATCAACTGACGCTGAACGACAAGACCAATTCGCTTCATGGCGGCACCAAGGGCTTCGACAAGCATATGTGGCGCATCGTCTCGATGAAGGACGGCCCGACCGCCAGCGTCGTCATGGCGCTGACCAGCCCCGATGGTGACCAGGGCTATCCCGGCAAGGTCGATGCGACCGTCACCTATTCGCTGGATGAGGCGGGCTCGCTGACCATCGCGTTCGAGGCGAAGACCGACAAGCCGACCATCGTCAACATGACGAACCACGCGATCTTCAACCTGAACGGCGAGGGTTCGCCGCTGGGCGCGACCTATCACAAGCTGACCATCCCGGCGGCGGCCTATACCCCGGTCGATGCCAAGCTGATCCCGACCGGTGAGCGCAAGCCCGTTACGGGCAGCGTCTTCGACTTCCGTCAGCCGCGCGTGGTGGCGGATGGCATTCGCGACGGCAACGACCAGCAGATCCGCTACGGCCAGGGCTACGACCATAATTTCGCGCTGGACAAGGGCCTGACCGCCACGCCGCAGCTTGCCGCGCGGCTGGAGGATCCGGCCTCGGGCCGCGTGCTCGAAGTGCTGTCGACCGAGCCGGGCGTGCAATTCTATACGGGCAATTTCCTCGACGGCACCTATGTCGGGAAGCAGGGCCATCTGTACCGCATGGGCGACGGCATCGCGCTGGAGCCGCAGAAATTCCCGGATTCGCCCAACAAGCCCGACTTCGTCTCGCCCCGCGTCGATCCCGGCAAGCCTTACCGGCATACCATGATCTATCGCTTCTCCACCGTTCGCTGACCGAAAGCCTGACATGACCGACACGCCCAAACTGCGCAGCCGCGCCTGGTTCGACAATCCCGACAATATCGACATGACCGCGCTCTATCTGGAGCGCTATCTGAACTTCGGCCTGTCGCTGGAGGAGCTTCAGTCGGGCAAGCCGATCATCGGCATCGCGCAGAGCGGTTCCGACCTGTCGCCTTGCAACCGCCACCATCTGGTGCTGGCGGAGCGGGTGCGCGAGGGCGTGCGCGAAATGGGCGGTATCGTCCTGGAATTCCCGGTTCACCCGATCCAGGAAACGGGCAAGCGCCCGACCGCGGGCCTGGATCGCAACCTGGCCTATCTGGGTCTGGTTGAGGTGCTGTACGGCTATCCTCTCGACGCCGTGGTGCTGACCATCGGCTGCGACAAGACGACCCCGGCGATGCTGATGGCGGCCGCGACGGTCAACATCCCCGCGATCGCGCTGTCGGTCGGGCCGATGCTCAACGGCTGGCACAAGGGCGAGCGGACCGGCTCGGGCACCATCGTCTGGAAGGCGCGCCAGATGCTGGCGGCGGGTGAGATCGACGATGCGGAGTTCATCCGCCTGGTCGCCTCGTCGGCGCCGTCGACCGGCTATTGCAACACCATGGGCACCGCGACCACGATGAACTCGCTGGCCGAGGCGCTGGGCATGTCGCTGCCCGGCTCGGCGGCGATCCCCGCGCCGTACCGCGATCGGCAGGAGGTCGCGTACCTCACCGGCAAGCGCATCGTCGAGATGGTGCATGAGGACCTGAAGCCCTCCGACATCCTGACCAAGCAGGCGTTCCACAACGCGATCAAGGTCAACTCGGCGATCGGCGGTTCGACCAACGCGCCGATCCACCTGGCCGCCATCGCGCGTCACATCGGCGTCGACCTGCCTGTGCAGGATTGGGAGACCGAGGGGCACAAGGTCCCGCTGCTGGTGAACCTGCAACCGGCGGGCGAGTATCTGGGCGAGGATTATTACCGTGCGGGCGGCGTCCCCGCCGTGGTCAACCAGTTGATCGAGCAGGGCTTGATCCACGAGGACGCGCTGACCGTCAACGGCAGGACCATGGGCGAGAATTGCCGTGGGCGCGCGATCGAGGACGAGAAGGTCATCCGTCCGTTCGACCAGCCGCTGGTGGAGGAAGCGGGCTTCATCGTGCTGTCGGGCAATCTGTTCGATGCCGCCGTGATGAAGACCAGCGTGATCTCGCCCGAGTTCCGCGAACGCTATCTGTCCAACCCGGACGATCCCGACGCGTTCGAGGGGCCCGCGGTCGTGTTCGACGGGCCGGAGGATTATCACCACCGGATCGACGATCCCGCGACCGGCATCACGCCACAGACCTTGCTGTTCATGCGCGGCGCGGGGCCGATCGGCTATCCGGGCGCGGCGGAAGTCGTCAACATGCGCCCGCCGGCGTACCTGATCACCGAGGGCATCCACTCGCTGCCCTGCATCGGTGACGGGCGCCAGTCGGGCACGAGCGGATCGCCCTCGATCCTGAACGCCAGCCCGGAGGCGGCGGCGATGGGTGGCCTGGCCCTGATCCAGACCGGCGACCGGGTGCGGATCGACCTGAACAAGGGCACCGCCAACATCCTGATCTCGGACGAGGAACTGGCCGAGCGTCGCAAGGTGCTGGCGGCGGCGGGCGGGTATAAATATCCGGCGTCGCAGACCCCGTGGCAGGAAATCCAGCGCTCGGTGGTCGGCCAGATGTCGACCGGCGCGATCCTGGAGGGCGCGGAGAAGTATCAGCGTATCGCCCAGACTCAGGGGCTGCCGCGCGACAACCATTGATCGGGCATTGATCGGGCACTGATCGGGCGGGCGGGTCGGGCGAGTGCCCGGCCCGTTTCCTGAGGCCTCAGCTGTTGATGAGCCAGGCCAGCGCCGCGTCGTGGGACAGGAAGGCGTCGAGATTGAGCAGCGGATAGTTCTGGCGGATTTGCGCTTTCAGCGGGCTGGAATCGACGACGAGCGCCAGCCGATCCTCCGGCCGATAATGTTCCAGAATGCCCTCGCGCATTTTCTGGACCATGGCGACCGGCATGATGGGGGCACCGCGCCGATCGATCAATGCCTTGGCATAGCCCGCGAAATGGGCCCGCGACTGGTGCAGAAAGGGGAGGAAGGCGCGCCAATAGCGTTCGGCGGCATCCGGGGTCCAGACGTCGCAAACCCGGACATGGACGATATGATGATCGTCCATCCGGATCACGAACGAAGGGTCGTCGACTCTCTGCAAACTCATCTGTCCCTGGGCACCCGGTTTCGTCGCATTGGCGGCGGCGGGGTTGATACCAATAGCGGCCATAAGCGAATCATCGCATAAGGCCAGACGGTTATGGATCTGCATTGGTACAGGATTGATGAACGGCCCCCGCCACCGCCATCCAGCGCTTGACGTGCGAACGACACCAATCGATACCGCTAACAAAATTTGCGGAGAGGACCTTATGGCCAGCCAGTTCACCGACCTGATCCCAGCCTTGCCGGACGATTGGCGCGAGGGGCGTTTCGTCGGTCGCATCGACCGGGGCGAGGGCCCCTGTCCCATTCTGGTCGAGGCGGGCCAGGTTTACGACATGAGCCGGGTCGCGCCGACCGTCTCCGCGCTGATCGCGGATGGCGCGATCGAGGCATCGCGCGGTGAGGCGCTGGGCGAACTCGCCGACCTGACCCTGTCGCCCGAACAGGGCGCGGCCAACCGCCTGCTGTCGCCGATCGATCTGCAATGCGTGAAGGCGGCGGGCGTGACCTTCGCGGTTTCCGCGCTGGAGCGGGTGATCGAGGAGCGCGCGCGCGGCGACCATGCCAAGGCGGCGGGGCTTCGCGCCACGCTGGAACAGGCGCTGGGCGGCAATATCCGCTCGGTCGTGCCGGGCTCCCCCGAAGCCGCGCAACTGAAGGACGCGTTGATCGCGGAAGGGCTGTGGTCGCAATATCTGGAGGTCGCGATCGGCCCGGATGCGGAAATCTTCACCAAGTCGCCGGTGCTCTCGACGGTGGGCTGGGGTATGCCGGTCGGCGTCCGCTCCGACTCGACCTGGAACAATCCGGAGCCCGAGGTGGTGCTGGTCGCCGATGCGCATGGGCGCGCGGTCGGCGCGACGTTGGGCAACGACGTCAATCTGCGCGATTTCGAGGGGCGCTCGGCGCTGCTGCTCGGCAAGGCGAAGGATAACAATGCCTCCTGCTCGCTGGGGCCGCTGGTCCGCCTGTTCGACGACGGCTTCACCATGGACGATGTGCGGTCGAGCGAGGTCAAGCTGACCATCACCGGCACCGACGGCTATGTGCTGGAAGGTGCCAGTTCGATGGACCAGATCAGCCGCGATCCGGAAGATCTGCTCGGCCAGGCGCTGAGCGAACATCATTATCCGGACGGCCTGGTCCTGTTCCTCGGCACGCTGTTCGCGCCGACCCAGGACCGCGACGAGCCCGGCCGCGGTTTCACCCACAAGGTCGGCGACACCGTCGTCATCACCAACCCGCGTCTCGGCACGCTGGTCAATCCGGTGACGACCAGCGCCGACGCCCCCGCCTGGACCTTCGGGCTGGGCGACCTGATGCGCAACCTCGCCAAGCGCGGGCTGTTGTGACGGAGTCCGACGAAATGTTGCAGAAGACCAGCGCTGCCGACACGACCGCGCGCTATCCCAGCCTGATCGACAAGCGCGTCATCGTGACGGGCGGCGGCTCGGGAATCGGCGAGGGGCTGGTCGAGGCGTTCGTGGCGCAGGGGGCCCGCGTCGCCTTTGTCGATATCGCCGAGGAGGCGAGCCGGGCGCTGGTCGACCGCTTGTCGGTCGATGCGCGCCACGGGCCGATCCATCGCCGCTGCGACCTGACCAATCTCGATAGCCTGAAGGCGATCTTCGCCGATCTGGAAGCGGCGCTGGGCGGGGTCGATATTCTCGTCAACAATGCGGGCAATGATGATCGCCACAGCATCGAAGAGGTCACCCCGGCCTATTGGGACGAGCGGCTGAACGTCAATCTGCGCCACCAGTTCTTCGCCGCCCAGGCGGTGATCCCCGCGATGAAGCGGGCAGGGGGCGGCGCGATCCTGAACTTCGGGTCGATCAGCTGGCATCTCGGGCTCAACGATCTGGTCCTCTACCAGACCTGCAAGGCCGCGATCGAAGGTCTGACCCGCAGCCTGGCGCGCGATCTGGGCCGTGAGAATATCCGGGTGAACACCATCGTGCCGGGCAATGTGCAGACCCCGCGCCAGGAAAAATGGTACACGCCCGAAGGCGAGGCGGAAATCGTCGCGGCCCAGTGCCTCGACGGGCGCATCCAGCCGTCCGACGTCGCGGCGCTGGTGCTGTTCCTCGCCTCGGACGATGCGAAGATGTGCACGGGTCATGATTATTTCATCGACGCCGGCTGGCGCTGACCGACCGGGCGAGAGCAAGCAGGAGAGAGTGATGCAGATGCAGCAGGCCGAACATTGCCTGACGGTGGGCGCGACGCTGGGCGAAGGCCCGATCTGGGTCGATGACGCGCTCTGGTTCGTCGATATCAAGCATCAGCGCATCTACCGGTACGATCCGGCGACCGGCTCGCTCGATCACTGGGCCTCGCCCGAAATGGTCGGCTGGGTCGTTCCCGCCGAGCGCGGCGGCTTCGTCGCCGGGTTGCAGTCGGGCCCGCATCATTTCGATCCCGCGACCGGCGGCTTCGAGCGGCTGGCTGAGATCGACGCGCATCTGCCCGCCAATCGCTTGAACGACGCGGCGGTCGACGGACAGGGCCGGATTTGGTTCGGCACAATGGACAATGACGAGACCGCGCTGTCGGGGCGTCTGTTCCAATGGGCGGCTGGCCTCGTCACCGCGACCAGCGCCGATCCGGTGTGCATCACCAACGGCCCGGCTATCTCGCCCGATGATTCGACGCTCTATCATGTCGATACGCTGGGCAAGGTGATCCTGGCGCATCCGATCCTGAGCGACGGGACGCTCGGCCCCGCCACCGAGTTCGCGCGCTTCGGCGAAGCGGACGGCCATCCCGATGGCGCGATCTGCGATTCCGAAGGCGGCGTGTGGGTCGGTTTCTTCGGCGGATCGGCGGCGCGGCGCTATGGCCCCGACGGCGTGATGACCGACGAGGTGCGCTTCCCCGTCTCCAACATCACCAAGATCGCGCTCGGCGGCCCGGACGGCCGCACCGCCTATGCCACCACCGCGCGGCAGGGTCTGTCAGAGGAACAACTGGCCGAACAGATCCAGGCGGGCGATATCTTCACCTTCCGTGTCGAGGTTCCGGCCAAGCCGCTTCACCGGGCGGTGATCTGAGAGCCGATCGACACTCCCTTATTCCTCCCCTTGCAGGGGAGGAATGAGAAGAATGGCGATCCGCCCTGAGAATCCCCTTTCCCGAACCCGGCGTCTCGGGTGGCCCGCTCCTTCGAGGGGAGCGGGCCGCTTATTTCTCCATCGCGCTGCGGGTATCCTCCAGCGCCAGATCGACGAGCAGCCGCATGGCCTCTCCCGCCGCCTCGACATCCCCCGCCGCGATCGCGTCATAGACCTTCACATGGTCGGGCACCGGATTGCGGGGCAGCGCGCGCGACCGCTGCTTGAACTGGGTGGTCCAGGCGACCGCCGCGCCGATACTGGCGGTCAGCACGACCAGCGCGTCGTTGCGGGTCGCGGCCAGCACCGCATTGTGGAAATCCCGGTCGGCGGTGCGTCCCGCCTCGGTCGCCAGCGTGTGGCGACGCATCGCGGCCAGCGCATCGCGCATCTCCTTCAGATCGGCCTTGTCGCGTCGCTCCGCCGCCAGCCGCGCGGCGGCGGGCTCGACGATCGAGCGCAATTCGAACAGGCTGCGCACGAAATGAATGTCCGGCTCGCCGGAAAAGGCCCAGGCCAGCACATCGGGGTCGAGCAGGTTCCAGCGGTTGCGCGGCAGGACACGTGTGCCCGTCTTGGGGCGACTTTCGACCAGCCCCTTGGCGCTCAGCACCTGTACCGCCTCGCGGTACGCGCTGCGCGACACGTCGAGCGCCTCGGAAAAAGCGACCTCGCCCGACAGTGTGTCGCCGGGGCGGTACTCGCCCGAAACGATCGCCGCGCCCAGCTTGTGCGCGATCGCGCCGTGCAGGCGACGGCCCGTGCCGCGCCGTGCGCGGGCCGGTGTCGTGATCGCGTCATCCCCCGATTCTACGTCTTGGCCGGGCGGCATGTCCTGCATCTTGGTGTCGGTCATCGCGTGTCTTACCTCTCCGCCCCTATCTTCGCGCACAACGTTTAACATTGCCATCGCTCCGTCAAATCAATATGTCGGAGTAATATAAAGGAGCTTCCCCTATGACCGATTTCCGTTCGATCGACGCCGCCACCGGACAGCCGGTGGGCGACGCTTTCGCGGTCCATGGCCCTGCCGATGTCGACGCGGCCTGCGCGGCGGCCGAGGAGGCGTTCGACGTCTATCGCGCCACCAGCCGTGAAGAGCGCGCCGCGTTCCTCGACCGGATCGGGGCCGAGATCATGGCCGTCGGTGACGCGCTGATCGAGGCGGCGATGCGCGAGAGCGGCCTGCCGCGCGCGCGTCTGGAAGGTGAGCGCGGCCGCACGGTCGGCCAGTTGGGCCTGTTCGCCAAGGTGCTGCGCGCCGGGGCCTATCTCCAGGTTCGCATCGACCCCGCCCTGCCCGACCGCCAGCCGCTGCCGCGCCCCGACCTGCGTCTGCGCATGGTGCCGCTGGGTCCGGTCGCGGTGTTCGGCGCGTCCAACTTCCCGCTGGCCTTCTCGACGGCGGGGGGTGACACCGCCTCGGCGCTGGCGGCGGGCTGCCCGGTGATCGTCAAGGGCCACCCGGCGCATCCGCAGACCGGCGCGCTGGTCGCGGCCGCGATCGAGCGGGCGGTCGAAGCCTGTGGTCTGCCCAAGGGTGTGTTCGGCCATCTGACCGGCCCCAGCAACGAGCTGGGCGGGGCACTGGTCCGCGATCCGCGCATCACGGCGGTGGGTTTCACCGGCTCGCGCGCGGGTGGCTTGGCGCTGGTCAAGATCGCCCAGGAACGCCCCGTGCCGATCCCCGTCTATGCCGAAATGTCGAGCATCAACCCGGTCGTGCTGATGCCCGAGGCGCTGAAGGCGCGCGGAAGCGCACTCGGCACCGCGTTTGTCGGCTCGCTGACCATGGGCGCGGGCCAGTTCTGCACCAATCCCGGCCTGGTGCTGGCGATCGAGGGCGAAGGTCTGGAGGCGTTCGTCGAGGCGGCGCGCACCGCGCTGACCGATGCGGCGGCGCAGACCATGCTGACGCCGGGCATCCATGCCGCCTACACCAAGGCGGCGGAATCGCTGGCCGCCCATGACAAGGTCGAGACGGTCGCCCAGGGCAAGGTGGGCGAGGGCGTCACCGCCGGTCGCGCCGCCTTCTTCCAGACGACGGCCGAAGCCTTCCTCGCTGACGAGGCGCTGGGCCATGAAGTGTTCGGCGCATCGTCGATCCTGGTCCGCTGCCGCGACGAGGCGGAGCTGATCGCGGTGCTCAAGGCCGCCGAGGGCCAGTTGACCGCGACGATCCAGATGGACGAGGGCGATACCGACATGGCCGCGCGGCTGGTGCCGGTGCTGGAGCGTAAGGCGGGACGTATCCTCGCCAATGGCTGGCCGACGGGTGTCGAGGTGGCGCATGCCATGGTCCATGGCGGGCCGTTCCCCTCGACCTCGGATGCGCGCACGACTTCGGTCGGAAGCCTGGCGATCGACCGCTATCTGCGGCCGGTGTCCTATCAGAACCTCAGCGCCGCTCTGCTGCCCGAGGATCTGAAGGACGAAGCGGCGGGCACGCTGCCCCGCCTGGTCGATGGCCAGCCGGGCTGAGGAATGACGGGGCGCGGGCCGGATCGGGCTCGCGCCCCTTTTGTTGAAGAGACGATAAGGGGAGGATTTCATGGCTGATCGCCTGTTGCAGCATCGCGCACCCGACGGGACGCGCTCGGTCATTCTGGCACGCGGCGATCGCGCGGCCTTCGTGCCCGGTGTCGAAACCGTCATCGCGCTGGCCGGGCGCGCCATCGCCGAGGGCAGGTCGCTGCTCGACACCGCGCTGGCGTGCGGCGAGGGTTCGGGCGTCGATCTGGCGGCGGAACTGGCGGCGGGGCATCTGATCGCCCCGATCGACCATGAAGACCCCGCGCATTGTGTGATGACCGGCACCGGCCTCACCCATCTCGGCTCGGCCGAGGGGCGCGACAAGATGCACCGCGATGCGGCGGCGGCCGCGCACCAGACCGACTCGATGCGCATGTTCCTGGAAGGCGTCGAGGGCGGCAAGCCCGGCGAAGGCCAGGTGGGCCAGCAGCCCGAATGGTTCTACAAGGGTGACGGCTCGCAGTTGGTCGGTCCCGGCGACGCGCTGGGGATGCCCGCCTTCGCACAGGATGGTGGCGAGGAGCCCGAACTGGCGGGTATCTATCTGATCGGTCCCGACGGGACGCCGCACCGCTTGGGCCTGTGCCTCGCCAACGAGTTTTCGGACCATGTGACAGAGCGGCACAATTATCTCTGGCTTGCCCATAGCAAGCTGCGTCCCGCCGCGCTGGGCGCCGAACTGCTGCTGGGGGAGGTGCCCGATCATATCGAGGGCACGAGCAAGGTCCTCCGCGACGGCGCCACGCTCTGGGAAAAGCCGTTCCTCTCGGGCGAGGCGAACATGTCGCACAGCCTGGCCAATCTCGAGCATCACCACTTCAAATATGCGTTGTTCCGGCGTCCGGGGGATGTGCACGTCCACTTCTTCGGCACCGCGACGCTGTCGTTCGCCGACGGCATCCGCACGCGGGAAGGCGATGTGTTCGAGATCGCGGCGGCACCCTTCACCCTGCCGCTGGCCAATCCGCTGGCGCGGACGAAGGATCAGCCGGTGAAGGTCGGGCGACTCTAAGCCTGCTTCATTTGCAACTCATGCCGACAAGGGCGTCCTTTCCAGCGGGGAAGGACGCCCTTGTCACATCTGGTGGTGATTCCCCGTTGATTCGTGGCTTTAAGCGGCGTGATTCGGCGGACGCACGAACCATGGGACATATGGTTCCGCCCAATGCCGCGCCGAGTATGCAGTACAAGAGACTGATTTACAGACATTCTTCTCGTTTTTTACGAAAAAATGAAAATCGGGTGTTGACGGTTTGGGGTAACCCCGCCTAGAGGGGTTTCACCGCGACGGAGCGGGCCGCTGAGGCGGCTTCGGGGTTGTCGGTACTGGCATCGAGATGCTGGCGCACGGAAGTTTCTAGGCCGGAAGGTTTAGGGACGGAAGAGGTGCCGGTGATTTGTTGTCGGCTCTTTGACATTGTAGGTTAGATGAAGGGACATGCGGGCGGCGGCTTGGCGGTTGTCCTGGGCATTCAAGGTGCTCGGG
>NZ_JAXCMJ010000052.1:0-24901 GCF_038084995.1 Sphingomonas sp. 2378 | reverse complement strand
ACAACCAGAACAGCGCCATGCCTCACCTCTCATGATCCACACCCCAGTGAATCAGGAAACCTGTCATCACTCAAGATGCTGATTGGGTTTGAACCCTAGGGGTGATGGAAATATCTGATTATACTGAAAAAGTTCTGTCCAGTAGATCTCATGCGATAGCATGACGCGGTGACATGGGGAGTTCCTATCCACGCCAAGAGAGAGAGACCGTTACAGCCAACAACAGCCTTTGTCTCCAAAATCCAATCCCAAGGCCCATGTCCCGAACCAGTCATGCGGATTGTTTTCGATCGAATTAAAAAAGGTTGAGAAACACCGGAATTTACTCCATTTTGGTTACAGATGTCGATTGGGGGACAGGTGAGCAACCATTGGACCAAATTGGCGGCCGATCCGGCGGGGTTTCGAGATGACGCGCTTTTGGCTATGGCGATCTATGACGCGCTGCTTGATAGTCACGCCGGCCTTTATCTGCTGCTTGATGCCGACTTGCGTGTTGCGATGGTTAGCCACTGCCTTGTCGACGGTCGCAGGATCCAGAGCGATGCTTTGATGGGGCGACCGCTTGATGCGATTTTTGGCGGCGATATCGAGGCGATCGCGCGCGATTTGCGTTGTCGCCATGCGGGGCGAAAATCGCGACGTGTTTACCGTCTTCGCTTGCGGGGGGAGGATGATCAGGCCGGAGTGATCAGGGCCATTTTCTATCCGCTCGATGTCGAGGGGCGGGAGTATTGGTTCGTCGACGCCGCGCCGCTTTCGGCCGAAATGGAGTTTGATCGACTGAAAGCCGACTTTGTCGCGAATGTCAGCCACGAGCTCCATACGCCATTGGCGTCGATCGCCGGCGCACTCGGGTTGATTGCTGCCGGGGCAACCGGCGAGATCAGCGATGATACGGCGCAGATCGTACAAGTGGCGCTCAATAGTACTCATCGGTTGATTCGACTGATCGACAATCTTCTGGATGTCGAACGGATCGCGATCGACAGGCTCGATTTCTTGTTGGAACGACAATCACTGCGTGCGATCGTCCGCAGTTCCATCGATGAACTCGTGCCACTCGCGTCAAGTCGCGGCATCAGCGTGATATTGGAAGATGATGGCGGACCTGACTTCGCGTATATTGATCGTGATCGATTGTCTCAGGTCATGATCAACCTGCTTTCGAACGCGATCAAATTCTCGCCGGAGGAAGGCCGGATCCGGGTGGTGCTGACCACCGGGCCTACGTCTCATCACGTCGCCGTGATCGATCATGGCATTGGCGTTCCCGAACAATTCCAGAAAATCATCTTCGATAAGTTCGTTCAGGTCGACACCCAGCCTCGCCGCAAGAAAGGCGGCGTTGGGTTGGGGCTGGCGATCAGTCGTGATATTATCGAACGCCTCGGAGGAAAATTATGGTTCACGCCCAATCCGGAGGGGGGCGCGATCTTCCACGTGGAAATCGCCGCGGTGGAATAACATTTACACAAATTTAACGAATATCTGTTGTTCTGCTTGCTCCACTAGGTCAAGTATCGTTTTGGCGGCGGTCCGGATGCGTTGCAAATCTTCACGTGATTGCGGACTAATGCCAGCATCATGCAGATTGATGATTTCCACCAAGCCAATAATGATACCAAGTTGAGTGCGCATCTTGTGGCACATTTTGCCAGCACGGGTTTCAGGCATAAGTCGTCAGCTTCCATTGTTCGTTACCGGAAATCGTGCCATAAAATCCGGATGAGCGTGGAGGGGGCAGAGATTCGCGGATTTTCCATCTCAATGGAATGATCGCGTCATGCGGGGAATCGGGGGTGGATGAACGTTAGTAACGCCCTTAATCTGTTGTACGTTGATGACGAGCCGGATTTGGTAAGTGTCGTCGTGCGATCTTTGAACCTCGACCGAGCATTTGCCGTGCGTGCGGTTCTTTCCGGCGCCGATGCGATTGCGATGGTGAGGGATGGGGCGTGGCGACCCGATGTGGTGTTGCTCGACGTCACGATGCCCGATCTTGACGGGCCGGAAACGTTCGACCGTTTGCGTGCGCTGTTGGGCGATGTGATACCCATCATCTTCTTTACGGCACGTACCCAGAGCGACCAGGTGCGGCAATTGATGATGCGCGGCGCGGCGGGTGTGCTGGTAAAGCCTTTCGATCCGCTGAGTTTGGCCCGGGATGTGCGGATGCTGGCGACGAGGTGGCGCGATCTTGATCATGACGCCCGGAAAGCGTCGATGGCTGATAGATAGCCGGCGGTTCATGGCGAGACGTTGCCGATGACCTGTGCTGTGCCGGTGAAGACATAGCCGGTGCCGCGTGCGGATCGAAGGGGCAGGGGGGTGCCGGTGCCCTGTTCGATCTTACGACGAATGCGCGAGATCAGCACATCGAGACTGCGATTGTCGACACCGAGCCTCGGCTTGCCCAGGCGGGCATTGATGATGTCCCGTGAATTGGGGCGGCCGGGCTGTTCGAGCAGGGGCAGCAGCATCAGATATTCCGCCGAGGTCAACTCGATGGCGTTGCCATTGGGGGCGGTGAGCGTCCAGCTCGCGAGGTCGAGCGTCCAGTGCGGTTGCGACGTGGCCGAGCCGCCGTCCTCGGGCTGTCCACCTTGTGTATCGCCCCGTAACCTGCGTGCCAGATTCCGAATAACGCTTTCCAGCTCGGGCATGTCGACAGGTTTGGACAGATAATGGTCGACGCCCATGGACAGGCCGAGTAGCCGATCGTCGCGACCCGAGCGCCCCGTGAGCATGATGATCCCTGCCGACGATCGCGCGCGGAGTCGCGCGGCTGCAACAAAGCCGTTTTCGCCGGGAAGATTGACGTCGAGCACCATGATCTGAGGCTGCTTGGCCTCCAAAATCAACGAATCGAGATTAGCCGTATCGGGATAGGATTCGGTTTCCATCCCGACCATGCGCAGGTACCGCTCGAGCATCGAGCGCATCTCTTCGTCATCTTCAATGATTACGATACGAAAATTGTTGTTTTGCAGTGCCATATCAGGGTACCACCAAAGCGTTTAGGTTTCGGCCGAATGCGATGGCTGTGCAGGCGATGTGGGCTATACGTACGCCTAGGCGACGGAAGGCTCACCAAAGCTTATACGGTGCCGCGATGCGGCAGGATCGGAGAGGATGTGATTGCTTTGACTGCTTCCTCCAATGCGGCAGGGTTGGATATATTATCATTAATTCGGATACATCGGGAAAGTGGACAATACAAAATGTAACAATAATAAATACAATGAAATGTATCGATAATTAACGGCACATTGTGCTCATATTTCAACTATGCACGTGCGTGTAATGGAACAATTATACTATTGTGAGTAAATATAGCATCGAATCCTATGGACTGAATCGATCTTGTATTGATATGGATTGTGGCATTGACTGAATGTCGACCGATACAAGGGCGGTGATCGCCGATGATATAGATTAATCAAAATACAGTCGTGATTAATTGTGTGACGTGCGGGATTTTCCGACCCTGGAGTTCCGAACTTGCGACACGAGCCGTCCTCGCTCCGAGCGCGATCGACAGACCCTTAGGGGGCGTGACCTTGGTAGGCGGGATGTAGTGCTGGAATGCTGATCTGACATTTCTTTCGACTGAGCGTTGCCGCCCGGTTCGTCGGTGCTCTGTGCATCCGACGTCTGCCGGTTTGTGTATGGCCACTCGTCGCGTAGGCCGCCGTTGAGATTTTACTGAGGCATTGTCTGTCGGCTTGATTTGACTGGCTGCGGTCCAGCGTAGAATGCCAATCTCGTAAGATCGGCAGTATAGCACCTTTGAAGTAAATTTTTGGCCGTCGCCCACGCGGATGGTTCTGGATATACTTCGTTCCCTCTTGCCCCATATCCTTTCTGAAGGTTTGAGGCGTCTGAAAAATGCAGATTAGGTAAATGTCAAGGATAGGGGGTGGTGTCAGTCGGGATGCAACTCGTGTTACGCAGATGGTGGGGTGGTTTTGATTGCGAAGTAAATTTCTGAATTCCTTCAATTTGTAATTGTTTCAATATGTATCATACTGCTACTAAATTTAAATGATAACTTGTTATTAAAGATGCTAGGCGCAATGCGCGCTCATATTTCTGCTGGATCGAATATTGTTCCATGCCGAATAGAGCGGAAGACTGATAGATGCATTGCAAGAGATTTGCCCGATGGCTGCCCGCGCTGTTGATATGCGGCGGACAACAGGCCTTGGCGCAGACGGCGGTCGAGCGGAATCTGCCACCGGCGCCTGCCGCACCAAATCCCGGACTGGTGGTCCCGGACGCTGTTCCTGCACAGCAAGACGATACGCCGCTTGGAGCCACGCTTCGCGCGATCGTGCTGGTTGGCGATGGTGAGCGGCCCGTTGAGGCGGCGGGGGTTGCGGACGGTGTTGACGCCGGACGCGTGGCGATACTGAACAATGACGGTGCGCGCCGAGTCCTGCGACGCTTCCTTGGTCAGCCGCTGACGCGGCGCCGGATCGCGGAGATCGAGGCCGAGATCGCGCGGCTGGCGCGCGCAACGGGGCGCCCCTTCATATCGCTCTCCACGCCTGAACAGGAGATCACCGGCGGCGTTCTGCAAATCCGGGTCACCGAGTTTCGGCTCGGGTCGCTGAAGGTGACGGGCGTATCGACCGCGGAGGCGGAGCGGATAGGGCGGGCGCTTCGCGTCGCGCCAGGCGAACCGATCAACAGTCGCGCCCTTTCGGAAGATCTGGCTTGGCTCAATCGTCTGCCGGTCCGCGACACCTCGGCGCGTTTCGCCCCAGCCGACGCGGCGGGGCGGACCGACCTGACCGTGGTCGTCGAGGAGCCTCGGCAGTTTCGCCTTTATGCCGGCTCTTCGAACACCGGGTCGCAAAGCACCGGTTTGGCGCGACTGTTCGTCGGCGCGGTCGCAGACATCCGCCTATTGCCAGGCGCCTATATCTCCTATCAGCTGACGGGTAGCCGCGACTTGCTGATCGATGAGGGCCGTTTCTTCGCACCGAAGCGTCCGCGTTATGTCGCGCAAGGCGCGCGCGTCGCGATCCCGACCTTCGCGCGGGAGAATGTCGAACTGACCTTCAGCGACTCGCTGACCAATCAGCATCCCAATGCGCTCTTTACCGTTCGTCAGCGGACGACCGAACTGACGCTGGCCTATCGTTCGGCCTTGTCGAACGCCGGGCTGCCCGCAGGGTTCGGCGACATGCTGTTCGGCATCGAATTGAAGCGCCAGCATCGAACCGTGCTTTTCGGCCCGCTGACCGCGCTCGATGTTTCCGCCGATATCCGGCAATATATGGTGGGCTGGTCGCGGGATTGGTTCGGGAATGGGGGGCAGGGCTCCGCGAACATCGCGGTCCATGTCAGTCCGGGCGGATCGGCGGCGGAGCTTGCCGCGATCACCAATGGGCGCACGCGCAATAGCCGCTTCGGCTATGTCACGTTCGACCTCCGCCATGTCCAGCGATTGACGCGCGATCTGTCGCTTACCCAGAGCGCGATGCTGCAATATGCCAAGTCGGCGTTGCCCTTGTCCACGCAGATCGGCCTGGGCGGCGACGGGCTGGCGCGCGGTTACACCACCGACGACGGCGCCTTCGATACCGGTTTCGTGTTGCGTAACGATCTGAATCTGCCCGTCACCTCGCTGTTTGCGAAGGGCGGTCCGAATGGCGACGTGCTGGCGCCGCGCGTGTTCTTCGACCTGGCCTATGGTCTCGACCGTATCACCCATCAGTCGTCGACGCTCGTCTCCGCTGGTTTGGGGGGCGACTATCGCATGGGGCGCGCATTCACGCTGGGCGTCGATGGTGGCTGGGCCTTGACCAACGGCCTGCGCAGCCGGGCCGGCTCACCGCGGGTCCAGGCGCGTGCCTCTCTCTCATTCTAAAACTTCTACACATCATGATGAAGCCAAGGAACCAAGCATGACCGACAATATTCCGCTCGAAGGTACGCAATTCCTCTATTCGCGTCCCGAAGCGCTGCACTCCGCCGTGCATGCGGATCTTCGCTACCGTCCCGAGGGTGCGAGCTTCGATCATGCGACTCAGGTGCATCTCGTCCCGCTGCTGGTGGGTGAATTCATGCAGGCGATGGCGCATTATCCGGTGATCTTCGCCGGCCCGGAAAAGACCCCGCTAGCGGTGATGGGTCTGGCCGAAGGACAGAATCTGTTCGTGCGCGATGGCACGTTCGAGGCCGGTTGCTATGCCCCAGCCTATCTGCGCCGCTATCCGTTCACGCTGGCGGGCGCCGGCGAAGAGCAGTTCGTGGTCTGTGTCGATCGCGACGCCAAGGGACTGGTGTCCGAGGGTGACGGGGAGCCGCTGTTCGAGGATGGCGAGCCGACCGGCTTTACCAAGAACGCCATTGCATTCCTTGAAGAATTCGAGCGTGAGCGCAAGCGCACCGAAGCCTTTGTCGACTTGCTGAAGGAAGCCGACCTGTTCGAGGTGAAGAACACGCTGTTCGTGCGTGGCGGCGAGAGCGAGCATATCGCCGATTATTATGGTGTGGACGAAAAGAAGCTTGGCGAACTGTCCGACGAGCTTCTCCTGCGGCTGGCGCGGAGCGGGGCCCTGATCGCAATCCATGCACACCTCTTTTCGCTGGCGCGCTGGGACGCCCTGATCGCGCGCCGCGAAGCGCTGGCCCCGGCTGAGCCTGCGACGGAGCCGACCTACGCGGATTAACGCGATGCGGTTGTGACAGCCGCTTATTGCCCCTGCTCGGCGGTCGAGGTCGCAAGACTTCGGCCGCCATTTTTTATTTGTAACTAAAAGTAACGTCGCGTGAATGAATTATACAATAAAAGTCTAATTGTAGTTTGTTAAGGCTTATTAACTTCTGATGTGGCAAAAGATTCCTGTTAAAGGCTGCAATTGTTTATTCGCCACTGATACTTAGTCGAATTGGGCATTGCTGCTTGCTGAACGTGTTTTGAAACAGGGTCGTCTCATGAAGAGCTTTGCCATTCGCAGCCAGGGTTCGTTGTTCACTCGCTTGCCGATCTTTGGTCTCTCGCTATGCGGATTGATGCCCGGTGTGACGCCGGTTCGTGCGCAAACGCTGCCGACCGGCGGCCAGGTGGTGGTCGGCGACGCGTCGATCCAGCGATCCGGCATGGGGCTGACGATCCACCAGGCGACCGACAAGGCGATCATCGACTGGAAGGATTTCTCGATCGGCGCTGGGGGTAGCGTACGGATCGAGAATGCGACCGGTGCGACGCTCAACCGCGTCACCGGCACCTCCGCGAGCAGCATCGACGGCCTGTTGAGCGCGACCGGGTCGGTCTATCTCATCAACCGTAACGGCATCGTGTTCGGGCGGGAAGGGCGGGTCGATGTCGGCGGCTCGTTCGTCGCCTCGACGCAGGATCTGAGCAACGAGCGCTTCCTGGCGGGCGGCAGCCTGACGCTGTCGGGTGCCAGCGAAGCCGCGATCATCAACTATGGTCGGATCGGCGCGGCGGGCGGCGATGTCGCACTGGTGGCCGCCAAGGTGGTGAACGAAGGCACGCTGGCGGCAGCGAACGGCACGGTCGGGCTGCTCGCCGGTTATCAGGTGCTGTTGCGCGACCGTGGCCTGGAGAATGGCCGATTCTCGGTGGTGGTCGGTGGCGACGGAACCTCGGCGACCAATGTCGGCGCGATCCGTGCCGCGGAGGCGGAACTGCGCGCCCAGGGCGGCAACGTCTATGCACTGGCGGGCAACACCGGTGGCGTCATCAACGCGCAGGGCGTCTCCGCGCGCGACGGGCGCATCTTCCTGACGGCAGAAGGCGGCGAGGCGCATCTGACGGGTACGCTCCGCGCGCGCGGGGCCGATGGTTCGGGCGGTGCGGTCGAAGTGACCGCGAAGAACGTCCTGCTCGGCGACAAGGCACTAATCGATGCGAGCGGCACCAGCGGCGGCACGGTGCTGGTCGGTGGCGACTGGCAGGGCGGCGCGGATCGTTCGCTGGCGGTGGCCGATCATGCGATCGCCAACGCCGATGCGGTGGTGATGGCCGATAGCGCGAAGATCGACGTTTCGGGCAGCGTCGGCAATGGCGGTACGGCGGTGCTGTGGTCCGACGCCTATACCAATTTCCTCGGCCATGTCGAAGCGCAGGGTGCGGTGAACGGCGGACGGGTCGAAACCTCGTCCAAGGGCGTTCTGCAGGCGCTGGGCGGCGTGAATGCCCTGGGCGTGCAGGGCGCGGCGGGCAAGTGGCTGCTCGATCCGTCCGACATCACGATCGCCAGCGGCACCACCAACGGCAATTTCGCGGGCACGTCCCCGCTGACCTTCACGCCCAGCGGCGCGAGTTCGACGGCGGATGTGGCCGCGATCAACAGCGCGTTGAATGCGGGCACGAGCGTCACGATTTCGACCGACAGCGCCTTTGCGGGCAATGGTGACATCACCCTGGCCAGCGGTACGAACATCGCCAAGACCAGCGGCGCGGCGGACGCGACGCTTCAGTTGCTGGCCAACCGCAACATCGTGCTGAACGGCACCGTTTCGGCGAGCGGCAGCAGCACCGGCAAGCTGAATCTGACGCTGAACAGCCGCTTCAAGGACGCCAGCGACAGCGCGCAGGGCAGCATCGTGCTGAACGGCAATATCAGCCTCAACGGCGGTAACCTGCTCGCCGGGGGCGGCACCACCGGTACGGGCTCGGCGATCAACAACAGTGGCGGGGCGGGCATCTCGATCGGCAGTGCCGCCATCAATGCCGCTGGCGGTAACATCACGTTGATCGGACGGACCACGGGTGCCTCTGCCGGTATCAGCGTGGTAAGCGGCGCGTCGATCGTCACGAGCGGGGCGGGCGCGGTCAGCCTGAGCGGTACGGCGACGGCGACCAGCGGCACGACCTATGGTATTCAGTTCGGTGGCAGCGCGGGCACCATCACGGCGGGGACCGGCGGGCTGACGCTCGATGGTCGGGCGGCGTCGGCATCGGGTACGGCGCTGTCCAGCACCTCCACGGCGGCGATCAGCAGCGCCGGGGCACTCACCTTGACGGGTGACAAGGCGATCGCGTTGTCGAACGCGCTGGCCACCAATGGCCCGTCGGGGGCGGTCAGCGTCTCCACCACGTCCGGCAACGTCTCGTTAGGTGCGTTGAACAGCGTGGGGGCGATCACCGTCACGAGTCCCGCTTCGCTCAGCTTCGGGGCGGTGACGCAGAACGGCACCGGCGCGATGACCTTTACCAGCGCCAATGCGCTGACTACCAGTGCCGCAATCACCAAGGCCAGCGGGGCGGATTCGACCCTTACACTGAGGTCCAACGCCAACATCGTTGTGAACGGTGCGATCAGTGCTTCGGCGGGGGCGGGCAAGCTCAACGTCGGTCTGAACAGCCGGGCGAACGACGGGGCGTTGGGTTCGATCACCATCGCCAACAGCATCACGACCCTCGGCGGAGACATTGCTGCATGGGGTGGTTCGGCGATGCCGAACGCGGCGGATCCCGCATCGGCGGGAACGGCCAAAGCAAACGGCGACAATTTCGGTATCAGGATCGTGAGCGCGGTGCTCGACGCCGGCGGTGGCAATATCGGCTTGGCGGGCGAGCAGACGAACACCGCGATAGGCGCGGCGGGCACGGCGGCGGTGCGCATCGGTGGCGACGCCATCCTGAAGACCAGCGGCAGCGGCGTGATCGGCATCAAGGCGGTCGGCAATGCCAATTACGGCGCCTATATCTTCGGCAACCTATCGACGACGGCTGGCGCGATCACCATCAACGGCAGCAGCGCGGGCGGTGCCTTTGGAGGCGTCGGCGTGCTGCTCGCCGGTAGCACGTCGGTCGCGACCGACTCCGGGGCGATCAACCTGAGCGGTAGCGCGACGGGTGCCGATACCGGGTTGATGCTCAACTCCGATAGTGCGATCTCGATCAAGTCCAACACCGGCAATTTGAACCTGACCGGTAGCGCGACGGGGAACAGCGCGGTCGAAGGCATCGCGATCGTCGGCTTGGGTGGCAGTGGCGGTGCTTCGAGCAGCCATGTGATCCAGACCGGCGGCTCGATCACCATGACCGCCAATGGCGGCAAATCCTCGTTCGACAGCACGCGACCCAACGCCGCGATTCTGTTCGGGCGGACCAATCAGAACACGAATCTGATCATCCAGTCCGGCGGCGATCTGACGATCAGGGCGACGGGCGACACGGGCGCGGCGTCGCTGCTGGGTTATGTGACCAGCGGGTCCACCATCACGTCGGGCGGCGCGCTGTCGATTAACGCGGGCGCCAATGCGGACAAGACGATCGCTTTTAACAACGGTACTATCACCGCAGGCAGCACGACCGAAATCCGCAGTGCCTCCGGTGCCGTCGGGCTGGGCAATTTCGTCTCGAACGGCGGTGCGGTGACGATCGCAGCGGCGGCTGGCAGTGCCAGTGTCGGCAACGTGACGCTCGCGACGTCGGGCGATACGCTGTTGAGCGGAACGTCCACCACCTTCGGCACGATCACCAAGAAGGCATCGGCAACGGGTGCTTCCACGCTGACGATCAAGTCAGGCGGTGACATCAACGTCAATTCCGCCATCACGGCGGAATCCGGCGCCGGCAAGTTCAACGTTAACCTGAACAGCCGTGCCACCGATGCGGTGTCGGGCGCGATCACCGTCAATGCGGCGATCACGAGCCGGGGCGGCGACGTCAATCTGTACGGCGGATCGGCCAGCGACAAGAGCGGTGGGGCGGCCTCTTCGTCGGGTGTGGCGGTCACCCTGGATAGTGGTTCGGCGATCGACGCCAGCGGTGGCAACATCCTGATCCGGGGCATCAACACCGATAGCAATTCCACCAACGGCGTTTCCATGCAGGGCGGCGTACAAACCAGCGGTACCGGCACCATCGCCGTCACCGGCCAGGCCGTCGGCAGCTATATCGGCCTTGTGATGAATAGCTCCACCTTGGTGGCCGGCCAGGGCAATATCTCGCTCACCGGCAGTACGGCGAATAGCAGTGGATCGCGCGACGGATCGGGTATTCGCATCACGGGTGGGTCCAGAACATCGATCACCACCAGTGGCGACCTGTCGCTCACGGGCACGGCGAGCCAATATGTCGGTATTCGGGTCGACACGACGGCGACGGGTACCATCCTTTCCGGCAAGAACGTCTCGCTGACGGGCGTGTCGACGGGCGGCGCCAATAGCACCAGCGGCGTTTTGTTCTCGAACACGAACTCGGTCGCCATCACCGCCGCCAACAAATTGTCGATCACCGGTACCGGTGGTGCGACCGACAAGGGCGGCAGCAGCAGGACCGCGATCGCGTTCGGGAACAGCAGCACCGTGGCGAATATGGCGCTGACCGCCGGGGCCGGGGGCGTCGTGATCGACGGCACCGGGGCGGACAGCAACGCAGTGTTCAGTTTCGACAGCTTCCCGCCCGGAGGCGCGTCGGCGGCACCCGCCCTGTCGATCACCTCGGCGGGCGCGGTCAATATCACCGGTAACAAGGTTATCTTCTATCGCGGCTCCATCGCCCAGAATGGCGGGGGTGCGAGTACGATCAGCACCAGCAGCGGTAACATCATCGTTGGCAGCTATGCCGGTACCAATGCCGATGCGCTGACCATCCAGTCGGCAACGGGCAGCGTAGAGACGCTGTCCACGATTTCGACCACCAAGGATCTGTCGATCAGGGCGTCGACGACCGCCACGGCCGATGCGGCCATCACGTCCGGCGGCGCGTTGACCGTCCAGGGCGGTACCGCGGTGTCGGCTCAGGCCATCAGCCAGACCGGTACCAGCGGTCTGGTTTCGATCACCTCCACGAGCGGGACCGTGGCGACGGGCGTGATCGCCCTGAAGACGGCCGATGCCAGCAATATCAAGGCGGCGGGCGCGCTGACCACGGGTGCGATCACGCTGAACGGATCGACCGCGTTGACGCTGGATTCGGGGGTCGACCTGACGCCTGCCGCCATCACGCGCAAGAGCACGTCGCTGGCGGATTCGTCGCTGACCCTGCTTTCAAAGGGCAGCATCAATCTCAGTAACGCCATCAGCACCGAGGCCGGTGCGAACAAGATGGACGTGACGATCGCAGCGCGATCCGGTGGCGCGGCGACAGGCGTGGTCACGATCACGCCTGGCATCACCACTCAGGGCGGCGCCATCCTGATCGGGGGGGGTGACAGTTCGGGCAGCGGGTCGACGACCGGTATCGTACTAAATGCCAATGGCGTGCTGGATAGCCGGCGTGGTAGTTCCAATGGTGGCACAATCACGCTTCGTGCGCAGACGTCGGGCGCGACGCAGGCCGTTAATCTGGCGGCTGGTTCGTCCATCCTGACGAGCGGCAATGCCGCGATCGGCATTACAGGGGACGCGTCTGCCGGTACGTCGCGCGGCATCAACGTCGCAGGCGCGACCCTGCAAAGCGGCACCGGCACCATCAGCTTGACCGGCAAGGCGAACAATGCGGTCGGGATCGCTTTCGATCAGTCGAGCGCATCCAATATTTCGACCGATGGCTCCGTCGTCATGTCGGGAACGTCGACCGGTAATCTCGGTGTTTGGAAAAACGGTAGCACTGCGCTGACGATCTCCGGCAAGGACGTCTCGATCGAGGGCATCTCGAAGACCTCCGGCAGCCTGACGAGCAAGAACGGCATCCTTCTGGATGGTACCGGCGCGGTCAATATCACCGGGTCCAATTCGGTCACGCTGAACGGCACCGGCGGCGCGTCGGCAGTCAGTGGCGACTATAGCGCGTCGGCGATCCTTTTTGGCTCCAATGTCTCCAACACGCCGGTGACGATCAATGCAGGGGCGGGTGGCTTCGCCATGACCGCCACGGCGGATAGCGCGGCGACCTGGGGCGTCGACAATTATGCGGGGGGTGGTCGCAAATCCAACGTCACCTATAACGTCGCGGGTTCGATGAACATCACGTCGAACAAAGCTCTCCTGCTGTACGGCCAGATCAACCAGACTGGTACTTATGCGAACAGCATCACGTCCAGCGGCGATGGCGTCCGGATCGGAGGAAACGGCAACACCGCCAGCTTCGACGGGGCGTTAACGGTTTCCGGACAATGGGTCACTTCCGGCGACCTGGCGTTGGGCGGCGTGACCAATATGACCGGCGGGCTATCGGCGTCCGACGACGGTAACGTCACGCTCGCTGCGATCACTTCCAAATCGGCGCTGTCGGTCACCGCGCTCAAGGCCATCACCACCGGCACGATCACGCAGCCCGCGGCGACGAATACGGGTGATCTGTCGCTCAACGCGGGCACGACGATCACCACCGGCGCGATCAATTGGGCGACCGGCAATATGACGCTGGCGTCAGTGTCGGATCTGACCCCGGCGGCGATCACCAAGCTGGCCAATGCGGCGGGCACCTCGACCCTGACGATCAAGTCGGACGGCAATGTCTCGGTGGCCAATGCCATCGGCGCTGGCTCGGGCGCGGGGCCGCTCAATGTGACGCTGGTCAGTCGTGCGCACGATGCCGCGTCGGGCGTCGTCGCGGTGACCGGCGCGATCAGCACGCGCGGCGGCACCATCCTGTTGCGCGGCGGCTCCGCCGCGACCTCGACCGTCCTCGATCCGAGCCTGTCGAGCGCCAACTACACGGCCTTCGCGACCGAGTTGCAGAAGACGGGCACGCAGATTTCGCTGTCGAACCCGAACCTGCTGAACGCGGGCGGTGGCGACATCGAGCTGCGTGGCGCGTCGACCACCACGGGCATCAACCTGACCAGCGGTACGCTGTCCACCACCGGCACGGGCGCGATCCGTCTGTATGGCTATAGCTCGGCGACCGGATCGGGTCAGGGCAGCGGCGTGAACGTGAACGGCGCTAACGTGACGGCGGGAACCGGCGGCCTGACCGTCTATGGCACGACCGCGCAGAGCGCCAATTCGGACGCGGTTCATATCGAGAACGCGACCGTCACCGCGAGCGGCGGCAACGTGCTGATCGGCGGTTCGGGCAATGCCAGTGTCACCGGCTCGGGCAATCTGGCGGGCGTGGTGTTGAAGAGTGCGACGGTCGGCTTCACGGGATCGAGCCAGTCGGGCAAGGTCACGATCGGCGGACAGGCCGGGGGCGGGACCTCGGGCAGCGTCGGCGTCTATATCGCGTCGTCGTCGGTAACCTCCCCGTCGAGCGGGGCGACCACGATCACCGGTACCGGCGGCAACGGATCGGGGGCCAGCAACTACGGCATCTATCTGGATCAGGGATCAACCTCCGCACCCCTGATCAACACCACGGGCTCGGGGGCCGTCACGCTGGACGGTCGCGTAGCTGGCGGCACGACGGTCGGCATCTATCAGGGGCCGAACAACGGCGCGAAGATCGGTGGCGGCGGCAGCGGGGCGCTGACCCTGATCGCCAATGCCCTGGCGCTCAACAACGGTAGCGGCTCGCCCGCCCTGCTCAACACGACCGGGGCGCTGATCCTGCGGCCCCAGGCCGGGGGCGCGTTCGTGGTGGATGGCAACATCCTGCCCGCGCTGATCGCCGCCAATGCCTATCGCGCCAACTATGGTTCGGTGACGTTCGGATCGTCCGATGCCGCTTCCTTGGCCTTCAATACGACGGCGAACGCGAAGACCTATGCCAGCCTGCTGACGCTGCTGTCCGGCGGGACGATCGCGATCGGGGGCAGTGATGGCTTGACCGCATCGGGCGGCCTCACGCTGAATGCGGCCGGTGCCGTCACCCAGTCGGTCGATGTGGCGACTTCCGCGCTGACCGGCGCCGCCGGTTCGCTGGCCCTGATGCGGGCGTCCAACGCCATCACCGGGCTGGGCGCAATGGCGGTGACGGGCGATCTCTCGCTCGTGACGCAGGGGGCGCTGGGGATCAACGGCGCGGTCACGACCACGACGGGCACGATCCGTGCCGGTGGCGACCTCAGCTTCGGCGGCACCGGATCGGTCCGTGCTTCGGGCAGCGGCACACCGTTGAACCTGATCACGAGCACGAAGGTCGTCAACGGTGCCGGCTCGGCAGCGCTGTCAACGCCGAACGGTCGCTGGCTATTGTGGTCGCAAAATTCAACGTCGGACTCGCTCGGGGGACTGGGCTATGGGTTCCGTCAATATGGCGCGGTGTACGGCGCGACCACGCCCGCGCTCGCGACCGGTAACGGCGTTCTCTATACGACCTCGCCCAGCGTGACCGTCGCGCTGACCGGCAGCTACAGCCGCGATTATGACGGCACGACCGATGCCAATCTGGCGCAGTCCAACTTCACCGTGACGGGCCTGAGCGGTAGCGAACACGCCACCGTCTATTCGACGGCTTCGTTCGATACCAAGAATGCGGGAACCGGCAAGACGATCCTGGCGGACGATCTGGCGGTCGTGGTGCGCGATGGGTCGACCAAGGTGTTCGGTTATGTGCTGAACAACTTCTCCGCGACGGGCGCGATCGGCACCATCACGCCCAAGCTGCTGACCGCCGGCCTGACGGGCACGGTCAGCAAGGAATATGACGCGACCGATGCCGCCGCGCTTCTGGCGGCCAATTACACGCTGACCGGCGTGATCGGGAGCGAGGTCGTCACGTTGGTCGGCCCGACCGCTGGCCGCTATTCGGACAAGAACGCCGCCTCCAACAAGCTGGTGACCGCCACTGGTCTGTCGCTGACGGGTGCGGATGCCGGGAATTATACGGTTGCCAACACCGTGTCGGGCAATGTCGGCACGATCACCCCGCGTGCGCTGACCGCCGACCTAGTGGGTTCGGTCAGCAAGACCTATGACGGCACGGCCCTGATTTCAGTGGCGTCGAGCAACGTTGCTTTGACGGGCATTCTGGCGGGCGATACCGTGACGGTCGCCAACGGTCTGTCCGGCACCTTCGCCGACCGCAATGCGGGTACCGGGAAGACGGTCAATGTCACCGCCTTGACGCTACTCGGCAGCGACGCTGCCAACTATACCGCCGCTTCGACCGCATCGGGCGCGATCGGCACCATAACCGCGAAGACGTTGACGCTGACGGCCGTCGCCGATGCCAAGACCTATGACGGGACCGTCCTGTCCGGCGGCGCGGTTCTGGCCAGCGGGCTGGTTTCGGGCGACAGCGTCGCGGCGAGCCAGTCGTTCGACAGCCGGAATGCGGGCAATCGCACGCTCCAGGTGAACGACGGCTATGTCATCACCGATGGCAATGGTGGTTTGAATTATGTGGTGACCAAGGGCGCGGCGGCAGCGGGTACGATCGGCCAGAGGCTCGTGTCCACCAGCCTGACCGCGAACGACAAGGTCTATGATGGGACGACGACCGCGACGGGCAGCTTCTCCACGCTGACCAACAAGGTTGCCGGTGACGATCTGTCGCTCGATACCAGTGCCGCAACGCTGGCGTTCCTCGATCGCCATGCTGGCAACGGAAAGGCCGTGACCGCGGCGGGCTATGCCCTGACGGGAGCGGATGCGGGCAACTATCTGCTCGCGGCGATCGGCAACGGCGCGGCGAACATCACCCCCGCGACGCTGACGCTCAATGCGGTCACCGACACCAAGACGTATGACGGCAACACGCGCTCGACCGGCGTCGTCACGGTGGCCGGCTTGATGGGAGTCGATACCGCGACGGGGACGCAGGCGTTCGACACCAAGAATGCGGGCAGCCGTGCGCTCCAGGTCGCGACCTGGACGATCAACGACGGCAACAACGGCAACAACTATGTCGTCGTGACCCATGATGCGGCTGGCACCATCGGCAAGAAGACGATCTCCGGCCAGCTTACCAACCCGATCAGCAAGGTCTATGACGGGACGGCGGACGCGATCCTGTCGGGCGCGTCGTTGCAGGGCGTGATCGCGGGCGATGCCGTGACCGTATCGTCGGCCAGCGCTCGCTATGCCGACAAGAACACTGGCATCAACAAGCTGGTGACCATATCCGGCATGGCGCTGGGCGGGGCCGATGGCGGCAATTACGTTCTGGCCAGCACCGATGCGTCGGGCAATGTCGGTACGATCACCGCGCGCGTGATCGACGCGGCGACCACCGGCGTCGGCGGCAAGACCTATGACGGGACGACCACGCTCGCCCATGCCGATATCGGCACGCTGGCGCTGACCGCAGCGGCGGCGGATACGCAGGCGCTGATGCTGGCCGATGGCGTCGGCTTCGATGCCTCCGGGCTGCACGGCACGCTGACCGATCGCAATGCCGGAACCGGCAAGGTCGCCACGCTGACCGGCTTCACGCTCGTCAACAACACGGCCAACAACTATGTCCTGGCGGGTTCCACCGCGCAGGGCGTGGTCGACGTGGCCCGCAAGGCACTGACGCTCAATGCCGCGACCGACAGCAGGGTCTATGACGGTACCGTCAACTCGTCGGCGATCGTACAATTCTCGGGCCTGGTCGCGGGCGATACGGTGACGGCCACCCAGGCTTTCGACAGCAAGGACGCCGGCACGCGCAGCCTGTTCGTTTCCGGCTACACCGTCAGAGATGGCAATGGCGGCGCCAATTACGTCGTCGCGACCAACACGGCTGCAGGTGCGATCGCCAAGCGTATCGTCACGACCATCGTGAACGCCAATGACAAGGTCTATGACGGCACGACGTCGGCGACGGGCACATTCGGTGCGCTTCAGAACCTCGTCTCGGGTGAAACCGCCGACGCCACGGGCACCTTGACCTTCGCGGATCGCAATGTCGGTACCGGAAAGGCGGTGACGGTGTCCGGCGCGACGCTGACCGGCACCGATGCACGCAATTATGCGCTCGCCGCGGTTGCGGACGGCACGGCCGCGATCAGCAAGGCGTCGCTTGTGCTGACCGCCGGCACCGATGCCAAGACCTATGACGGCACCACCGCGTCCGCAGGTGCGGTCGTCGCGACCGGTCTTGCCACGGGTGACACCTTCAGCGCCACGCAGCATTTCGACGCCAAGGATGCCGGGGTGCGCCGACTGATCGTGGATGGCGGATATTCCGTCAGCGACGGCAATGGCGGCGGCAACTATCTGGTCACCTTGGCGGATGCGGCTGGTCGGATCGACAAGCGGGTCGTCACCACGGCGGTGACCGTCGACACGCGCGATTATGACGGCACGACGGCGGCGACCGGCACGTTCGGTGCGCTGCAGAATCTCGTCACGGGCGAAGTGGTGACCGTGAACGGCGGAACGCTGGCTTTCGCGGATCGCAACGCCGGATCGGGCAAGGCGGTGACGGTGACGGGCGCGACGCTGGGCGGTGCGGACGCGGCCAATTACATCCTTGACGGGGTGGCCAATGGCACCGGTAGGGTCAATGCCAAGGCCCTGACGCTGACGGCGGTCAGCGACAGCAAGATCTATGATGGCACCACCGCATCGGGCGGCGTGGTGCAGGTGGCGGGCCTCGTCGGCGGCGATGCGGTCATCGCGAACCAGGTATTCGCCGGGCGCACGGCGGGTGCGCATCGATTGCAGGTCGGTCAATATTCCGTCAGCGACGGTAATGGCGGTCGGAACTACATCGTCACGCTCGGAAACCCGGCAAACGGCACGATCGACCGGCGGGTCATCAATGCGGCGGTGACGATCAATGACAAGGTGTATGACGGCACGACGACCGCATCCGGCACCTTCACGGGCCTGACCGGTATCGTCTCGGGCGATGTGGTAACGGTCGACGCCGCGAGCGGCGTGCTGGCCTTCCTCGATCGCAACGCGGGCAACGGCAAGGCGGTGACGGTCACCGGCGCCACCCTGGGCGGTGCCGATGCGGGCAATTACACGCTCGGCTCCGTGGGCAGCGGTACCGCCAATATCACTAAGGCGACCCTGACGCTGACCGCCGCCACCGACACCAAGACCTATGACGGTCTGCGTAACTCGGCCGGAACGGTCACCATCGCCGGCTTGGTCGGCGGCGACACCGCCACCGCGACCCAGGCGTTCGACAGCAAGAATGCGGGCAGTCGCACGCTGAGCGCCGATAGCTGGACCGTCAGCGACGGCAATGACGGCGGGAACTACAATGTCGTCAAGGTGAACGCGGCGGGCTCGATCGCGCAGAAGACGATCAGCAGCAGCCTGACCGGCACCGTCTCCAAGGTCTATGACGGCACCACCACCGCGACGATCCTGCCCGCCAACCTGTCGGGTGTGATCGCGGGCGACACCGTTACCGTGGCAGCGACCAGTGCCGATTACGCCGATCGCAACGCCGGTACGAACAAGCTGGTGACGGTCACCGGCATGTCGCTGACGGGGGCAGACGCGCTCAACTATCAGCTCGATCAGGACCATACATCGGCCAATATCGGCACGATCACCGCGCGGCAGATCGCGGTGGGTGTCGGCGGTCGCGGTGCCAAGACCTATGACGGCACCGCAATACTGTCCGCTTCGCAGTTGGGTACGCTAAGCTTCGTGCTCGCGGACGGCGACACGACGACGCAGTCGCTGCTGACGAGCGATGGCGTGGCGATCGACCTGGCCGCCGTCAGCGGTGCCTTCGCCGATCGCAATGCCAGCACCGGTAAGGGCGTGACGCTGACCGGCTATGCGCTGACGAACAATGCGTCGGGCAATTACGCACTCGCCAATGCCAGTGTGCAGGGGCTGGCGGACATCGCCAAGGCGACCCTGACGCTGACCGCGGCCACCGACACCAAGACCTATGATGGTCTTGTCAAATCGAACGTTACGGTCACCATCGCCGGATTGGTCGGCGGCGATACCGCGACCGCGAACCAGGCGTTCGACAGCAAGAATGCCGGCAGTCGGACGCTGCTGGTCTCCGATTGGACGCTGAGCGACGGCAATGACGGCGGAAACTACAATGTCGTCAAGGTGAATGCGGCAGGCTTGATCGCGCAGAAGACGATCAGCAGCAGCCTGACCGGCACCGTGTCCAAGGTCTATGACGGCACCACCACCGCGACGATCCTGCCCGCCAATCTGTCGGGCGTGATTGCGGGCGATACCGTCACCGTGGCGGCAACCAGTGCCGATTACGCCGATCGCAACGCCGGTACCGGCAAGCTGGTGACGGTCAGCGGCATGTCGCTGACGGGTGCGGATGCGCTCAACTATCAGCTCGACCAGAACCATACATCGGCCAGTATCGGCACGATCACCGCGCGGCAGATCGCGGTGGGTGTCGGCGGTCGCGGTGCCAAGACCTATGACGGCACCGCAATACTGTCCGCTTCGCAGCTGGGTACGCTCAGCTTCGTGCTCGCGGACGGCGACACGACGACGCAGTCGCTGCTGACGAGCGATGGCGTAGCGATCGACCTGGCCGCCGTCAGCGGTGCCTTCGCGGATCGCAATGCCAGCACCGGTAAGGGCGTGACGCTGACCGGCTATGCGCTGACGAACAACGCATCGGGCAATTACGCGCTGGTCAATGCCAGCGTGCAGGGTCTGGCGGATATCGCCAAGGCGACCCTGACGCTGACCGCTGCCACCGATACCAAGACCTATGATGGGCTGCGGACCTCGGCTGGCACGGTGACCATCGCCGGATTGGTCAGTGGCGATACCGCCACCGCGACCCAGGCGTTCGATAGCAAGAATGCGGGTAACCGGACGCTCTTGGTGTCCGATTGGACGCTGAGCGACGGCAATGACGGCGGGAACTACAATGTCGTCAAGGTAGATGCGGCGGGCTCGATCGCGCAGAAGACGATCAGCAGCAGCCTGACCGGCACCGTTTCCAAGGTCTATGACGGGACCACCACCGCGACGATCCTCCCCGCCAACCTGTCGGGTGTGATCGCGGGCGACACCGTCACCGTAGCGGCGGCAAGTGCCGAGTATTCGGATCGCAACGTCGGGACGAACAAGCTGATAACCGTCGGTGGCATGACGCTGCAGGGCGCCGACGCGGCCAACTATCTGCTCGACAGTGACCATGCCGCCGCCAATGTCGGCGAGATCGTCGCGCGGCAGGTCGCGGTGACGGCTGGCGGTCGTGGTGCGAAGACGTATGACGGCACAACCAACCTTACCGCATCGCAGCTGGGCTCCATGACCTTCACGCTGGCCGATGGGGATGCCGTGACATCGGCTCTACTTCGGAGTGACGGTGTTTCGCTGGATGCGAGCAGCGTCAACGGCGCATTGGCCGACCGCAACGCCGGTACGGGCAAGAGCGCTGCGCTGGCCGGCTTCGCGCTCGTCAACAATGCGTCGGGCAATTATGTGCTTGTCGCCGCACCCGTACAGGGCGTGGTGGACGTTGCGCGCCAGACGCTGACGCTGACGGCTGCGGCCGATACGAAGGTCTATGACGGGACGACGGCATCGACGGGAACGGTCGGCTTCAGCGGATTGATTACTGGCGACACGCTGACCGCGACGCAGGTGTTCGACTCCAAGAACGCGGGCGCCCGCACGCTGAAGGTCGGGGAATGGTCGATCGCGGATGGCAATGACGGCGGCAATTACGCCGTGGTCAAGGTTGACGCGGTTGGAACGATCGATCGGCGCACCGTCACCAGTTCGGTGAGCGCGAACGACAAGACATATGACGGCAGCGCCGTCGCGACCGGCACCTTCGGTACCATTGCCAATATGGTGGCGGGCGATGCCCTCACCGTAACGGCGGATCTCGCTTTTGCGGATCGCAACGCGGGCGTCGACAAGGCCGTGACCGTCACCAATGCCCGCCTGGAAGGCACGGCCGCCAGCAATTACACCCTCGATCCGATCACGGTGACCAGGGACAAGGCCACGATCAATCGTGCGAGCCTGGTGCTGACGGCGGGTAGCGATCGAAAGACCTACGACGGCACCCTGGATTCGGCGGGCACCGTCAGCTATTCGGGGCTGATCGCGGGCGATACGCTGACCGCGACGCAGGCGTTCGATGCCAAGGATGCGGGTGCCCGCACGCTCCAGGTGTCCAGCTGGACGATCAACGATGGCAATGGCGGGAACAACTATCTCGTCAGCCGCGGCGCGACGACCGCCGGGATCATCGACCGCAAGGCGTTGACGGCGGACTTCACCGTCAATTCCAAGACCTATGACGGCACCACTGCGGCTTCCGGCACCTTCACCGGCTTTAACGGGCTGATCACGGGTGACGTGGTGTCGGTAGACGGCAGCGCCGCGACGCTGATCTTCGCCGATCGCAATGCCGGGGTGAACAAGACCGTCTTCGCGTCGGGTATCACCCTGACGGGGGATGCGGCGCACAATTACACGATCGCGTCGCTCGCCAGTGGCACCGGCACGATTTTGGCCAAGGCACTGACCTTGAGTGCGGTTGCGGATCGCAAGACTTACGATCGCACGACCGCCTCGGCCGGGCGAGTGACCGCGACCGGCCTGGTGGCCGGGGACGATGTCATCGCGACCCAGTCGTTCGCCGCCGCGACCGCCGGAACCCACGACCTGCAGGTCGACGGCAACTGGCGCGTGGTCGACGGTAACAATGGTGGCAACTACGTCGTGTCGCTCGATCAACCCGCGCAGGGCGTGATCGACAAGCGGACGATCGGCGCTGCGGTAACGGTCGCGAACAAGATCTACGACGGCACCACCACGGCGACGGGGACCGTAGACGGCCTTGATGGCGTGATTACGGGCGACGTCGTGACCGTCGATAGCAGCCAGGCGGTGCTCGCCTTCGCCGATCGCAACGCTGGTACCGGCAAGACGGTAACCGCGACCGGGGCGACGCTTTCGGGGCAGGATGCGGGTAACTACACGCTTGGGACGGTCGCGTCGGGCACCGCCGATATTGGCCGCGCCACGCTGACGCTGACCGCGGCGAGCGATACCCGTACCTATGACGGTACCACGGCTTCGACCGGCACGGTGACCGCTGCGGGCCTGGTCGTCGGCGATACGATCATCGGCATGAAGCAGGCGTTCGATACCAAGAACGCCGGATCGCGCACCCTGCGCGTGCAGGACGGGTACACGCTGACTGACGGCAATGGCGGCGGCAACTACACCATCGTCAAGGTCGATGCAGCGGGGACGATCGATCGGAAGCGTCTGAGCGGCGCGCTGGTTGGCACGGTCAGCAAGGTCTATGACGGCACGACCACGGCCGCCCTGGCAGGGGCCAATCTGACTGGCGTGATCGCGGGCGACCGTGTCGACGTTACCTCGGCGACCGCGACCTATGCCGACAAGAACGCCGGCACCAGCAAGCTGGTGACCGTAACCGGCATGACGCTGGGCGGCACGGACGCGGCCAATTACGTCTTGGATCAGGACCATGCCTCTGCGGCGGTCGGTGAGATCACCGCGCGGCGGATCATCCTGTCCGCCACCGGTACCGGCTCCAAGGTGTATGACGGTACCGTCACCCTGACGCATGCCGGGCTCGGCACGCTGGCGGTCCAGGCGACGGACGCCGATACGCGGACCCTGATGTCGGCCGACGGCGTGACCTTCGACGATGCCGGTGTAAGCGGCGTCTTCGCGGATCGCCATGCGGGCACCTCGAAGGTCGTGACCCTGTCGGGCTATGCGCTGGCGGGCAATGCTCTGGGCAATTATGTCCTCGACACCGGCACGGCACAGGGCCTGGCCGACGTCGCACGCAAGGCCCTGACGCTGACCGCAGCTACCGACAGCAAGACGTACGACGGCACCAACCTTTCCACAGCGCGGGTTGTGATCGACGGACTGGTCACTGGCGACACCGCGGTCGCGTCGCAGCGCTTCGACGGGAAGGACGCGGGCACGCGCACGCTGGTGGTCCATGACTGGACGGTAAGCGATGGCAATGGCGGCGGCGATTACGCCGTCACGACCGTCAATACCGCCGGGACGATCGCGCGGCGTGTGGTAACTAGCGCGGTGCATGCGGACGACAAGGTGTATGACGGCACGACCGCCGCCACCGGCTCGTTCGGAACGTTGACCAATGTCGTGGCAGGCGAAACGCTGGGAGTTACCGGTGTCTTGGCCTTCGCGGATCGTAACGCGGGCGCGAACAAGACGGTGACGGTGAGCGGTGCGACGCTGACTGGCAGCGACGCGCGCAACTATGAATTGTCGCCGCTGGGTGACGGTACCGCGACCATCTCCAAGGCGTCGCTGGTCCTGAATGCCAGCACCGATCGCAAGACCTATGACGGCACGCTCGTATCGAACGGGGCGATCCGCGCGGTCGGCCTGGTGGCGGGTGACAGCGTGACGGCGTCGCAACTGTTCGACAGCAAGAATGCCGGAGCCCGTGTCCTCCACGTGGTCGACGGCAGCTGGGTTGTGTCGGACGGTAACGGTGGAAACAACTACACCGTGACCATCGGCGACACCGCTGTCGGTGCGATCACCCAGCGCGTGCTGACCACCGGGGTTGCAGTCGATACGCGTGAGTATGACGGCACGACGGCGGCGACTGGTACGTTCGGCGCGTTGCAGAACGTCGTCCTGGGCGACCAGGTGACGCTGACCGGCGGGACGCTGGCCTTTGCCGACCGCAATGCGGGTACCGGCAAGGTGGTGACGGTGACGGGTGCGACGCTGGGCGGGTCGGATGCGGCCAATTACGTGCTGGCCGACGTGGCCTCGGGCACCGGGACGGTGACGCGCAAGGCGCTGGTGCTGACCGCTGTCGGGGACAGCAAAGTCTATGACGGCACGCTGGCGTCGAGCGGGCAGGTGCGGGCCAGCGGGCTGGTCACGGGCGACGCCGTGATCGCGACGCAGGCGTTCGACGGCAAGGACGTCGGGACGCGCGGGCTGCAGGTGGCGACGTGGAGCATTGCCGACGGCAATGGCGGCGGCAATTATGCGGTCAGCATCGACAACCCGGTCAGCGGGACGATCACCGCACGGACGCTGCGGGCCGCAGCGCTGGTCGACGACAAGACCTATGACGGCACGATCGCGGCGGTCGGGCGGATCACCGGGCTGACCGGTGTGCTGGGCAGCGATGACGTGACGGTGGGGGGCAGCGGGCTGTTCACCTTCGTCGATCGTAACGTCGGTGCGG
>NZ_JAXCMJ010000051.1:0-27753 GCF_038084995.1 Sphingomonas sp. 2378 | reverse complement strand
CGATCCGGCGAAGTTTCATGCCTTCCTGACCGATGGCGGCCTCGACCATGTGGTGCGCGCCAAGGGGCATTTCTGGCTGGCGACGCGCCCCGACTGGGTGGGCGAGCTGGCCGTGGCGGGCAGCCAGACCGAGACGGCGCGCATGGGGCGTTGGTGGGCGTCGATCCCCAAGAACCAATGGCCGGACGATGGCCGGTTCGAGGAATTCGTTGCCAAACACTGGGACATGATCTGGGGTGACCGGCGGCAGGAACTGGTCTTCATCGGCATCGGCATGGACGAGGCCCGCATCCGCGCGCGGCTCGATGCCTGCCTCGTGCCGACAAGCGCCTTTACCCCGGCGCTATGGAGTGACCTGCGCGATCCGTTCCCGGCCTGGGGCGAGCGCCGGTTGGAAGCAGCGGAATAAGCCTCGCCATTCTCGATGATCTCGTCGCGTTCGGCGACCAATCGCCTTCAAAGGACGTTCATGCACCGTCGTACCCTGCTAGCATCCGTGGCTATGCTACCTCTGCTCAACACCCCGCTCCGCGCAGCCGGACCGGCCAATCCGCTGCTGGAAGAATGGACCAACGGGATCCCGCCTTACCGGGCGATCCGTCCGGCGCATTATCGCGCGGCATTCGCGGCGGCACTGGAGAAGGCCCGAGAGGATTTCCGTGCGATCTCCGTCGCCCGTTCGGCCCCGACCTTCGCCAACACGATCGAGGCGATGGAGCGCTCGGGCCAGCAACTGGCGCGGGTGTCATCCGCCTTCTTCAACGTGTCGTCAGCCGATGCGACGCCCGACATCCAGGCGGTCGAGGAAGCGGTGGTCCCCGCACTGACCCGCTTCTCGAACGAGACGTCGCTCGACCCGGCGATGTTCGCGCGGGTCGACCGGCTGTATAAAGACCGTGCCTCGCTCGGCCTCGATCCCGAACAGTCGCGACTGCTGGAGGAAACGCACAAGCGCTATGTCCTCGCCGGTGCCGCCCTGCCCCCGGCGGCCCGCGCGAGGGTCGCGGCGATCAACGAGGAGATGGCAAAGCTGGGCGTCCAGTTCGGTCAGAAGCTGCTGGCCGATCAAAAGGCGAGCAGCGTGCTGCTGACCGCGGCGGAGGTCGCCGGCCTGCCCGCCGATCAAAAGGCAGCGGCGGCGATGGCGGCCAGGGCGGAGGGAAAGACCGGCTATCTGATCCCGGCCACCCGGTCGGCGGTCGAACCCTTCCTGACGGTCGCGACCGACCGTGCCGCGCGGGCCAAGGTGTTCGCGGCGTTCGACAATCGCGGCGCCAATGCGAACGAGAACAACACCGCCGCGATCATCCGGCGCCTGGTCGAACTGCGCATCGAACGCGCGAAACTGATGGGCGCGCCCAGCCACGCCGCCTTCATCCTGCAAGACTCGATGGCCAAGACGCCGGAGGCGGCGACCGATCTGCTGATGCGCGTCTATCGCCCGGCGCTCGCCCGTGCACGGGAAGAAGAAGCCGCGCTGCTCACGCTCGCCAGCGCCGATGGCGTCACGCGGATCGAGCCATGGGACTGGCGCTTCTATGCCGAGCAGGAACGGCAACGGCGTTACAACCTCGACAAAGCGGAGGTGAAGCAATATTTCCCGCTCGACGGCATGGTGGCCGCGCTGATGGACACCACCGGGCGGCTGTACGGCATCCAGTTCGTGTCCCGCAGCGACGTGCCGGTCTATGCGGATGGCGTGAAGGTTTGGGAGGTCCGCGAGCGCGACGGGACGCCGATCGGGTTGTTCTATGCCGACTGGTTCGCCCGCCCGACCAAGCGACCCGGCGCATGGATGAACTCGCTGCGCGACCAGAACACGCTGCTCGGGCAGCAGGCTATCGTCGTCAACACCTGCAACTACACGCCCCCGGCTCCGAGTGAGCGTGCGCTGATCAGCCTCGACGATGCCCGGACGCTGTTCCACGAATTCGGCCATGGTCTGCACGGCCTGTTCAGCAAAGTCCGCTATCCCAGCCTGTCGGGAACGGCGGTCCCGCGCGATTTCGTGGAATTTCCGTCGCAGGTGCATGAGCATTGGGCCAGCGATCCGACGATCCTGCGCGCCCATGCCCGCAACGCCGCAGGCCAGCCGATGCCGGAGCCGATGCTCAAATCGCTGCTGGAGGCACGCACCTTCAACCAGGGCTATCTGACCGTGCAGCAGCTATCGTCGGCGATCCTCGACATGCGGCTGCACTCGCTGGAATCGCTTCCCACCGATTTCGACGCACTGGCCTGGGAAAAGGCGCAGCTGACCGATCTGGGCGTGCCGCACGCGGTCGGGATGCGCCACCGCCTGCCGCACTTCAGCCACATCTTCGACGGCGGCTATTCGGCGGGCTATTACGCCTATACCTGGGCCGAAGTGCTCGACGCCGATGGCTTTGCGGCGTTCGAGGAAACGGGCGATGTGTTCAACCCGGTGCTGGCCAAGAAACTGCGTGACGAAGTGCTCTCACGCGGCAACTCGCGCGACCCGGCGGAAAGCTATGTCGCTTTCCGGGGGCGGATGCCCGACGCGACGGCGCTGCTGCGCAACCGGGGTCTGGCATGATGACTGGCGACCCGCCGCCCGCCGACAGCGGCGACAAAGACGAAACCGTCGGCACGGGCATGGCCCGACGCGATGCGCGCAATCCCGCGTCGCCAATGTCGATCCTGACGGGTGTGACACGCGACCGGGCGCTGCACCCGCATATCGAAGGGGCGCTCGCGCGTCTGTCAGCCTTCTTCACACCCAGCGTCGGCCCCGACGCCTGGCGTCCGGTCGGCTAGTCGGCTGGTCGATGGGGGCGCCATGCGCGGCATCGCGACAAGGGGGCGCCCGCCCCGCGCGAACCAACTTGTATCTGGAACATCGAATGGCGAGATCGTGAAGTGAGTGACTTCGGCCTGTTCGCACTGCTCCTTGCGAGCGTGACGTCCGCCCCGACAGATGATCCTCCAACGGCGAAGGACGGCGCGGAAGCCGTCGACATCGTCGTGACCGCGCGATCGGACCGCGCCATCGGCCATGCACGATCGGCCAGCGAAGGCTCGATCAGCGGCGCCGAACTGCTTGCCAGACCGATGCTGCGTACGAGCGAACTTGCGGAGGCGGTGCCCGGCATGATCGCGGTCCAGCATTCGGGCGGCGGCAAGGCGGCACAATATCTCATCCGCGGCTACAATCTCGACCACGGCACCGACTTCAGCATGTCGGTCGACGACATGCCCTTCAACCTGCGCAGTCACGCGCACGGGCATGGCTATCTCGATCTCAACGGACTGATCCCGGAAACGATCGATCACATCGCTTATCGCAAGGGACCATATCGCGCGGCGGACGGCGACTTCTCTTTCGTCGCGGCCGGGTCGCTCACGACCCGCGACCGGTTCGAGCAGCCGCTCGCAAGCGCTACCATCGGCAGCTACGGCTATCGTCGGCTGGCGGCGGGCAGTTCGCTCGATCTCGGTGCCGGAACGCTGCTGGTCGCGGGCGAGCTCAAGGCCAATGACGGCCCCTGGCAGCTCCCCGAACACCTGCGCCACGCGGGCGGCCTCGCCAAATACAGCGAGGACACCGCGATCGGCACCCTGCACGCCAGCCTGTCGGTCTACAGCGCGCTGGCGCCCCACCGAGCAGATTCCGGTGCGTGCGATCGGCACGCTCCTGCCAGATCGGTTCGGCACGCTCGATCCGTACCTGCGCGGCTCGACCGATCGCGAGGTGCTGAACGTCGGCGTCAGCGGCAAGGAATGGACCTTGCTCGCCTATGCCCAGCACTACCGGTTCGATCTTCTGTCCAACTTCACCTTCTTCCTCGACGACCCCGTCCACGGCGACGAACTGGAACAGGCGGAGAATCGCTGGAGCTATGGCGGTCGGGTCGTCCGGCGGATGACGCTGGCGGACGGACTGGGCCTGATCGCCGGTATCGACGCGCAGCATGACGACATCGGCGGCCTCGGCCTCTATCACACGCAGGCGGGCCGACGGCTCGCGACGCGTAGCTTGGTCGATGCCGCCGAAACCTCGGTCGGCGGCTATGTCGAGGCGAACTGGCACCCCCTCGAGCGGCTGGGCCTGCTTGCGGGCGGGCGGATCGACCATTTCGCTTTCCGCACGACCGCACGCGGCGGCGATGCGACCAGTGGCACCGCCCAGGCGACGATCGTGACGCCAAAGCTCGGCGCCGACCTGACGATCAGTCCGCATGTCGCGCTTTACGCCAATTACGGCCAGGGCTTCCACTCGAACGCGATCCGCGGGATCATCGCACCGCCGCCGGACGCCACGCCCGCCTTCGCCCGCGCCACCGGCTATGAGATCGGCGGACGTTTCGAACACGGCTCCCTCAAGCTGTCGCTCACCCATTGGTGGAGCCGCGCGTCGAGCGAACTGATCTATTCGGGTGATGACGGCACGGTCGAACCCACTGGCCCCAGCCATCGCCGCGGCTTCGAACTGGTCGGCAACGTCAGGGCGACCCGCTGGCTGACCCTTGATGGCGTGCTGGCCACCAACCACGCCCGGTTCCTCGACGCCCCGGGTGCCGATCGCGTCCCCAACGCGCTGGAAGCAGCAGGTGAATTCGGGGCGAGCACGGTCTTTGGCCCGTTCACCGCCACGGCGCGCATCCGATATCTCGGACGACACCCGCTCACCGAAGACAACCGGGTACGGTCGCCGGCGACGACGGTCGCCAACCTGCGGGTCGGCCGGCATTTTGGTACGGTCGAGGTAGATGTCGAACTGCTCAATCTGTTCGACACCAGACGAGCCGACGCCGACTATTACTACGCCTCTCGCCTTCCCGGCGAGCCGCTCGAGGGCGTGGAGGGCGTCCACAGCCGCACCGTCGAGCCGCGCATGGTCCGCCTGAGCGCCACCGCGCGCATATGACGCGGCACCTGCTCGGCGACCTCGACGTCGACTGGACGCTCCTCGCCGGTCGCGACGTGCGGCTGGGACTCAGCGTCCGTATCTCAACGGGAGACGACCGATGAAATACTGGCTTGCCTGCTTCGCCCTCCTCGCCACGCCAGCGACCGCGCAGGACCGCGCCGCACCGTTCACGCTGGCACCGCTGCCCTATCCGGCGACCGCGCTGGAACCCGTCATCGATGCCGAAACCATGACCCTGCATCACGACAAGCATCACCAGGCCTATGTCGATGCCCTGAACAAGGCGCTGGCGGCCGATCCGGCGCTCGCGGGTCGTTCGCTGGAGCAGTTGCTGGCACAAGCCGGGGCGACACCGACGGCGGTCCGCAACAACGCTGGCGGGCATTGGAACCATGGATTTTTCTGGAAGACGATGGCGCCTCCCGGCACCGGCGGCGAACCATCGCCCCAGCTTGCCCGCGCGATCGACGCGGCCTTCGGATCGATGGACAAGATGAAGGCCGCGTTCAAGGCCGCCGGTACGGGCCGGTTCGGCTCGGGCTGGGTATGGCTGATCGCCGGGCCGGACGGCAAGCTGGCGATCACCTCGACACCCAATCAGGACAATCCGCTGATGGACGTCGCCGAGCAACGCGGCACGCCGCTGCTCGGCAACGATATGTGGGAACATGCCTATTATCTAAAGCACCGCAATCGCCGCGCCGAATATCTCTGATCTTCCCCTGGTTTGACGGACACCGATGATAGGCTCTGTGGAGCCAGGAGGTGTTTTGATGGCGAGTACGACGAAGCGTCGTTTCACGGACGAGTTCAAGCGCGAGGCCGTGGCGCTGTGGAAGACGAGCGGCCGCCCACAGACCGAGATAGCGGCTGAGTTGGGTATTGTGCCGACGATGCTGCGTGCTGGCAGCGCATCCAGCAGGAGAGCAGCGCGCCGCCGGCAAGCCCGGCGGCGAAGCCGCCAGTATCGACAATGGCATCGCTGGCGGATCAGGCGTCGGAGATCGCGCGGCTGCGGCGCGAGCTGGACCGGGCGCGAATGGAGCGCGACATATTAAAAAAAGCCGTTGGCATCCCTTCGACTGCGCTCAGGACAGGCTTTGCGGAGATGTCGCGGTGAAGTTCGCCTTCCTCCAGAAGGTTCGCTACACGCTGATCGGCATCACCACTGTGCTGACCGCCGTGTTCTTGCCCATGGCGCTGTCCAGCGGCTCGGTCGACGCCCTCTCGCTGACCCCGGCGCTATGCGCCACGCTCCTGAAGCCGGTCGCCGGCCACGAAAAGAAGAACCGCTTCTTCACCCGGTTCAATGATCGCTTCGATCGCATGACGGCAGGCTATGAGCGGTGGGTCGTGGCCGTGCTGAAGCGCACGGGTCGCGCAATACTCGTGTTCGTTGCGGTTCACCGCGCCGATGAATTCGCGCATCGCCTTGGAGGTCGCTCCCTTCGGCGACAGATGCTCCTCGTGCATGATGCGCTCGACATTCTCAACGACGACGATTGCATCGTCGACGATGATGCCGAGCGCCAGCACCATGCCGATCATGGTCAGCACGTTGATCGAGAAGCCTACCAGCAGCATCACCGCCAACGTGCCGAGCAGCGCGATCGGGGCGGCGATCGCGGGGATCCGGAAAACCCAAGACGCTGTACGTCGGGGATCAGTGGAGCGTGATCGTGACGGAAACCGGCATTAGTGAACTCATGGGAGGAATAGGAGAGTCGCAACGGAACGCGAGGCGCTAGCAGAATGGGTGGGGCGTGAGATCCTGCCGCACGAACGTGACCTGCGCGGCTGGTTGCGGCGTCGCCTCGTGCCGCCCGCCGACGTGGAGGACATCGTGCAGGAATGCTATTGCCGCCTTGCGCAACTCCGCAGCATCGAGGAAATCGACTCGCCCCGTGCCTATCTGTTCACCATGGCGCGCAATCTCGTCCACCGTCAGCGTCGTCACGCGCGCGTGGTGCGGATCGAGTCGATCTCGGCAGACGAAGTGGGCGAACTCGCCAGCGAAAGTCCGCTCCAGGATCGCGTCGCCGCCGCGCGACAGGAAGTCGATCGCGTCCGCAGGGCACTCGCCACGCTGTCCGAGCGCGCGCGGCGTATCTTCGTCATGCGGCGCGTCGAGGGGCTCAGCCAGAAAGAGATCGCCGTCGCGCTCGGCGTGACGGAGACGATCGTGGAAAATGATGCCAGCCGCAGCCTTCGCGCGATCCTGCGCCATTTGACCGACGAAGAGGCCGACACGACCGGTCGCGCCCGCGAAGGAGGCGATCGTGCCCGCACCCGGTGACGACGCCGCCGCCTGGGCGCTGCGCCACCCGCTCGACGCGGCGGGCGAACGTGCGCTGGAGGCGTGGCTGGCGAGCGACCCGCGCAATGCGGGCGCCCTGCTGCGCGCGATGGCCGCCCTGACCGTCGTGGACCGCGTCATCATGGATGACGCCGAAACCCCGCCCCATCCTGCTCCAGCCACAAGATGGTCGAGCCGACGTGGCCTGCTGATCGGTATGACCGGCGCCATCGCCGCGAGCGTGGCCGGACTGATCGGCTGGCGTCAGTTCGCCGCAGACCATGTCACGACCGCGCGCGGTGAGATCAGGCGTCTGCCTTTCGCGGACGGGTCCGTCGCCACGATCGACAGCGACAGCGCGCTTCGCGTCGTGCTGGCCAGCGAGCAGCGCTGGATCGCGCTCGACCGTGGCCAAGCCTGGTTCCAGGTCGCGAAGGATCGTTCGCGCCCCTTCGTCGTCGACGCCGGCATTGCCCAGGCGCGCGCGGTCGGCACCGCCTTTTCGGTCGAACGGCGCGACGACGGTGTCGAGGTCGCGGTCACCGAGGGCCAGGTGGCGGTCTGGCCCAGCGCGGCCAGCGGTATGATGACGATCCTCCACGCCGGTCAATATGCGCGTTTCCGATCGTCCGACGCCGCCCCGGTCACCGGCACCGCACCCGCCGCGATCGAGCGCGCGCTGGCCTGGCGCGGCGGCGAGATCGCTCTGGAGAACGAAACCGTTGCGGCGGCGGTCGCCCGGTTCAACCGCTATAACCACCGCCAGCTTGTGGTCGACGACGCCGAATTGGCGCAGGAGCGGCTGATCGGCCTGTTCCAGATCGATCGCCCGGAGGATTTCGCCGCCTCGCTCGCCGCGTCGTTCCCTGTTGCGGTCACGAGCGGACCCGACACAATTCGGTTGGGGCGGAAAAAGTCGCCGCCATCCTGACGGAAGAGGCTCGCGCCGAACTCAAGGGAGGTGAGCGCTTCGACAACAGGAGCGCCGCTCCCGGGAGAGGAACCCTATGTCACTCGCGCGTCATCGCCTGCTCGGCACCGCTGCCATCATCCTGTCGAACGCTGCCCCCGCGACCGTCGCCGACGCGCAGACGCGTCGCTTCGACGTGCCCGCGCAACCGGCACGCACCGGCATTCCTCAGTTCGCGCATCAGGCGGGCGTCCAGATCCTCGTCTCGAGCCCGCTCGCCGAGAAGGCGACCGTCAATCGGGTCAGCGGCGCACTGGACGTGACCGAGGCGCTCCGCATCCTGCTTGCGGGGACCGATCTGGTGCCGGTGCGCGCGGGCGGCGCGATCATCCTGCGCCGTGCGGCCACCAGCGCCGCGCTGATGCCGGTCGCGGTCCAGACCGAGGCGAGCGCCGCACCCGTAGCGCCCCTATCGGAAAATCCGCCCGAGGAAACGCCCCCGCAGGACATCGTCGTCACCGGTATCCGCGCATCCCTGCAACAGTCGATCAACGTCAAGCGCGCCGCGTCGAACATCGTCGACGTCATCACCGCGCAGGACATCGGCAAACTGCCCGACCAGAATGTCGCGGAATCGATGAGCCGGATCACGGGCGTCCAGATCACGCGTCGCGAGGGCGACGGATCGAACTTCACGGTGCGCGGCATCTCTCAGAACCGGCTGGAGATCAACGGCCGCACCTTCCTCGGCCCCGGCGCGGGCGGCAGCGCGTCGCTGGAATCGGTCAGCCCGGAGATCATCTCGAGCATCGTCGTGGCCAAGTCGCCGACCGCCGACATGCCCGAGGGCGCACTGGGCGCGACCGTGAACCTGAAGACCAAGCGGCCTCTCGATCTCGCCGATCTCGTCGTCAGCGGGCGTGTTCAGGGCGCGTACACCGATCAGGCGGACCATCTGGGCTATCGAGGCTCGGCGCTGGTCTCCAAGAAGTTCGGCGACAGCTTCGGGGTGCTGGCGAGCGCGGCCTATTCGAACACACGGACGCGCGGCTATCAGTTCGATACCGGCGGCTGGACCCGCACCGACAATATCGACGGCAATGGCGACGGCATCGCCGATCCGGGACTCTATCGACCCAATCGCTACATGGCGCGGATCTTCGACCGCGCCGAGCAAAGGCTGACGCTCAACGGTTCGCTGCAATACCGGCCAGTCGACCGGTTCGAATTCATTCTCGACGGCACCCACACTTGGCTCAAGCGCGAGCGGCAGAGTGCCAATTACCAGGTGCTGTTCAACGACAATGACGTGGGTGCCGTCGCCGATGAGAACGGCACCGTGGTAAGCGGGACGTTCAACAACGTCACCGTCCGCCCGCTGATCTATGACGAGCCGACCGAGTTCCGATCGACCAATATCGGCGGCTCGGCCAAATATGAGGGCGAGGTGGTGACGGTGCGCGCCGACGCCTCCTACAGCAAGGGGCGCGGCACGGACGGCGGGCCGGGTGCCTCGTTCACCTATGTCGTCGTCCCGCGCGCCGGACGGGTCGCCAATGCCAGCTATGATTTCTCGCGCGGTGGCGCGGTGCCGAACCTTTCGCTGGGCTCGAACTTCGACCTGAACGACCCTGCCCAATATCAGCTGGCATCGATCTTCGAGAACGACTTCGTCACCGACAATTCGGGCTATGATGCGCGGCTCGACTTCACCATCCGCACCGATCTCGGCCCGCTTCGGACGATCGAGGTCGGCGGACGGTACGAGAAGATCCAGTTCTACTCCGAGGCGCCGCAGAACATTCCGACCGCCGCAAGCCTGCTCGGGCGTGGTGATCGCAACGGCGACGGCATTCTCACCGTCGATGAATTGCCGGGCCTGGTCTACGACAATCGCCAGGGCAGCTTCTTCCCCGGCGTATCGGGAGATTTCCCCCGCGACATACTGGGCGGCGGCACCGACAAGGGGGCGGCGCGCGACGCCTTCGGCCTTCCGATCCCGCGCGCCGACACCATCCCGTTCGGCCGGGTGTCGATCAAGGACGTCGACCAGGACACGCTGGCCTTCTACGCCAAGGGCAATTTCGCCGGTACGCTGGGCAGCATGCCGATCAGTGGCAATGCCGGTGTGCGCTACATCACCTTCGAGCGCATCTCTTCCGGTTTCCTTTCCGACACGCAGCCGACGCTTTCGAAATCACGCTTCGACTACTGGCTGCCGAGCGCCAATGCCGCGCTCGATCTGCGCAGCAATCTGACCTTGCGCGCGGCAGCGGCCAAGGTGGTGGCGCGGCCGAGCCTGAGCGACGTCGGGGTCAGCTTCGTGCCGCTGTTCGTGTCGCGGACCGGCTCGCGTGGCAACCCTGCGCTGCGTCCGTTCGAGGCGACGCAATATGACATGACGCTCGAATGGTATTTCGCCCCATCGAGCGCGATCACGGTCGCGGGCTTCTACAAGAACGTCGATTCCTTCACGATCAACCGCACGCAGAGCGAGCTCGTCGCGGGTCTGTCCGACCAGATCGATCCCAGCACCGGCCAGCCCTATGGCCCGTTTCAGATCACGCAGCCGGTCAACGGGGAATCGGGCACGATCAAGGGGGTGGAGGTCGCGTATCAGCAATCGCTCCGCTTCCTGCCGGGCCTCCTGCGCAATCTCGGCGTCCAGGCCAACTATACCTTCGTCGACAGCGAGACCCCGCTGGTCGACGAGGCGACACAGGCCCGCCTGCCGCTTCCGGGCCTGTCCAAGCACAGCTATAATCTGATCGGCTTTTACGAGGATTCCACCGTGTCGGCGCGCGTGGCCTACATCTATCGCAGCAGCTACCTGCTCGGCCAGGGCAGCGCGGCGGCAGGGGGCAGTTCCTATGTTGCCGGACGCGGCCAGCTCGATGCTTCGGGACAGGTCAATCTCACCCGCTCGGTTCGGCTCACGGTCGAGGCGATCAACCTGACCCGCGCGATGGATCGGCAATATCTCCAAACACCGCTGCGGCTGCTCAACGCCGCGCGCGAGGATCGCCGCATCTTCTTCGGCGTCGCCGCAACCTTCTGAGGATATCCGTCATGGCATCGCTTCGCCTCGCACCGCTGCTGCTCCTGCTCGCGGGTGCCGCCCCACCCCCGGCCGAGCCGGTCGCCGACATCGTCATCTATGGCTGCACCGCCGGCGGCGTGATCGCCGCGATCGAGGGGCGGCGCCTTGGGCGCAGCGTCACGCTCGTCTGCCGCGATGCCTATGTCGGCGGCATGACCACCAACGGGCTGAGCTGGTCCGATACCGGCAACCATCGCGCCATCGGCGGGCTGGCGCTCGACTTCTACCGGCGTGTGAAACGGCATTATGACGATCCGGCCGCCTGGACGCTTGCGCCGCGTCCCGCCCGCGCCGAGAATTTCGTCGATGACGGCGCGATGTGGCAGTTCGAGCCGCACGTCGCCGAGCGCATCCTGGAGGATTGGATCGCCGAAGCCGGGGTCACGGTCGTCCGCGACCAGCCGATCGATCGCAGCCCGCATGGCGTGGAGCGAGACGGGACCCGTGTGGTCGCGTTCCGCTCGGTTCATGGCCGTCGCTTCGCGGGGCGGATGTTCATCGATGCCAGCTACGAAGGCGATCTGATGGCGGGCGCCGGTGTCTCCTTCGCGACGGGGCGCGAGGCGAATGCGACATATGGCGAGACGCTCAACGGGGTGCAGGCGCGCAACGCGACCAACCATCAGTTCACGCTCGATATCGACCCGTATCGCGTCAAGGGCGATCCCGCCAGCGGCCTGCTGCCCCGCATAAGTCCGGCACGACTGGCCCCGGATGGCAGTGCCGACAGCAAGATCCAGGCCTATACCTATCGACTGTGCCTTACCGACGTGGCCGCCAACCGGTTGCCGCTGCCGCGACCCGAGGGCTATGACGCCGGGCAATATGCCCTGCTCCAGCGGTATATGGACGCGGGCTATCGCAACGTCTTCCAAAAGTTCGATCGCATCCCCAACGGCAAGGCGGACGTCAACAATTTCGGTGCCTTCTCCACCGACAATATCGGCATGAACTACGGCTATCCTCGGGGCAGCGACGCCGAGCGTGCCGCGATCGCGACGGAGCACCGGCGCTATCAGCAGGGCCTGCTCTGGTACATGGCGAACGACCCGCGCGTCCCCGCCGAGACACGTGCGGAGATGGGACGCTGGGGACTATGCAAGGACGAGTTCACCGGCAACAAGGGCTGGCCTCGCGAGATGTATGTCCGCGAGGCGAGGCGGATGACGTCCGATTTCGTGATGGCGGAGCCCCATGTGAGAGGTCTGAAGCCGACGCCGCGTCCGATCGGCATGGGCTCGTACCAGATGGACTCGCACAATGTGCAGCGCGTGGTCGACGCGCGCGGCTTTGCGCGCAACGAGGGCAATATCGAGGTCGGTGTCGCCAGCCCCTACCCCATCGCCTATGACGCGATCGTGCCGCGACGGTCGGAAGCGACCAACCTGCTGGTGCCGGTCGCGCTATCCGCGTCGCACATCGCCTATGGCACGATCCGCATGGAACCCGTCTTCATGATCCTCGGACAATCGGCGGCAAATGCCGCCGACCTCGCGCTGCGTTCATCGCTTCCGGTGCAGCAGGTGCCGTACGACGCTCTTCGCGCTCGTTTGCTCGACCAGCGGCAGGTGCTGTCCTTGCCAAAATAGCGACGCGGACGTCGCGCGCCTGCCATGCGGAAGCACTCGCCTGGGCCCATGGGGTAGAGCGGCAGGAAATACGCTACGTGGCCGACATGACGCTCTGCCGGGATTCATACGAACCTGTGGATTCGAACGTCCGAGACGCGAAGCGAGCCGCCGTTTGCGGTGAAATTCAGGCCCACCGCATCGGGAGGCGCCAGGATGAGTTCGGACAAAACGGCCTCGCCATCATTGACGAAGAGCTCGATCGACGCGGTATCGATAAAGATGCTGACCGTCACAACGCCTGCGGATGCATCGCAGGTAATGTCGCGATTCTGGCGCCATGCCGCGCTTGCCGGCGCATCGGGGCCGCTGGCATCGCGCTTTAGAAACACGCGATTGTCGCGCAGCGCGAATCCGACCTGGGTGAAATATCCCTTGCCGCCCCGGACCGACAGCCAGGCGCCGCCGGGCCAGTCGGCCCCGGTCCGGGTCAATGTCAGATCGATGCGGCCCGCCATGATATCGGCATCGGCGGGCCAGACATAAGGGGTCCCGTCCGCGATGGTCTGGTCCGCCCCGCTCACCGTCCGCGCGAACACGTTATTTTGCGCCGCGACCGGCGTCATACGCAGGCGCGGGGTGCCACCGGTGCGTTGGAGGCGGAGTTGTCGAACGATACTCAACTGCCCGCGATAGCCATGGGGCGCGGGCAGTTGATTGGCATAGGCCCAGTTGTTCATCCAGCCCATCGTATAGGCGGTGGCGAGCGGATCGGCGGCCTGCGGATCGCGCCACACCACCGCCGCATAATAATCGGCCCCACCGTCCAGCCAGTGCCCGGTCGCGCTGTCGGCGGTGAAGCTGGTCCCGTCGAAGCTGCCGACCCAGTAATAGGTGCCGCCGGTAAAGCCACTGCCCGACCCGTCGCCACCGACCAGCAATATCCATTTGTCGCCCGACGTGGTCCCGTTCGCCTCGTACAGATGCAACGGGAAAAGGTGCGAGCATTCCATCACCCCGCCGACGAGATCGGACAGGAAGCCACTGGCATAGCGCCATTGTTTCAGGTCGGGTGAGGTATAGAAACCGATCTTCCCCTCTTCCGACAGCGTCATTACCCAGCGCGCCGTGGGGGCATGCCAGAATATGGTCGGATCGCGGAACGGCTTGTTCCCCGGAAAATTGGGATGGACGATCGCGTGAAAGGCAAAGGTCGCGCCACCATCGCGCGAATACCACAGGGCCGTCGACTGGTTCTGCCCGGCGGCATTGTCGGCCGGCATCGTCGCCAGCGCGATCAGCGTGCCCGCGCCGAAACCGGCGGTGTTGTCGGTATCGATCACCGCGCTCCCGCTCCACACATCGCCGAACGACGTGGTGCGCCGGGGGATCGATACGCCGCGATCGGTCCAGGTGACGAGGTCGGTCGAGGTCCAGCGCCGCCATTCGGTACCGCCATCGGGCCAGGTCGGATTGTAGAGCGCCCACATCGTCCAGCTATCCCCGATCCGCAACGGGCGCTGCGGATCGTTGATCCACCCGCCATCGGGCGCGGCGACATGATAGCGCGGCCGCGCACGGACGCTGGTCGCGGTCGCGCTGAGCGTAGGAGCGGGCGTCGGCGTCGGGCCCGGTGCGAAGACCAGCCCCCCGCCCCCGCCATCCTCGCCCGACGCACCGCAGGCCGGCAGGATGGGCAGGGTCGCGATCAGGCCGAGTGCCTGACGCCGTGAAACGATCGATGGCATGGCGATATCCTCTCCGCGCGCGGCGAATGGCCGCACGCCATGGTTCGCGCGCCGCCTGTACCGGCGGTTCGCGCGGGGTGTCGGGATGCAAAGGGGTGGCGGCGCGACATGACGCGCCGCCGCAAAACGCTACATCTTGAAACGGACGCCAAGGCTGAAATACCGCCCCTCGATCCGCAGGTCCCGACCGAACGACTGGGTTTCGTTGTAGAAGCGATAGTTGCGGAAGGGCTGCGCCAGGATATTGCTCACATTGGCGACCAGCGAGACGTTCTTGAACGCATCATAGCTGGCCGAGAAATCGAGCCGTGCGATCGGCTCCACCAGTTCGCCCGCATATTGGTCTTCGTTGATGTTGCGGTTGTAGCTGGTGACGTGGCGCGAGCGCCAGTTGTAGGACAGGCGGGCCGAGATGCCGTCCTTTTCATAGAAGCCGGTCAGATTATACGCCCATTTCGACAGGCCGGTAATCTCGACCTGCCGATCGCCCTCCCCCAGCACGCGCGGCAGCTGGTTGGTGCCGTCGAGATAGGTGACATTGCCCTGCACGCCGAAGCCGGACAACGCACCCGGCAGGAAATCGAAGAAGGTCTGGAGCGACGCTTCGATCCCCTTGATCCGACCGTTACCGGCATTCTCCGGGCGATTGAGCTGCACCCGGCCATAGATGGGATCGTTCACCACCTGCGTATAATAGCCGATGAAGCCGTTGAGATCGCGGTAGAAGGCGGCGACCGAGGCCGATCCGTTCTTCGAGAAATACCATTCGAGGCTGGCATCGTAATTCTTGGACGTCAGCGGACGCAGGTCGGGATTGCCGCCGGAGCCGGTCGCGTCGAACACCGGCGGCGTACCGTCCGGGCCGGGGCTGTTGCGGGTGATGTTGATCGACGGGTTGAGCTGCCCGAAACTCGGCCGGGTCCGCGTCTGGGTATAGCCGAGGCGGATTTGCCATTCGTTCGAGAAGCGCAACCGGGCGATGGCGGAGGGCAGCACGTCGACATAATTCTGCCGCGTGACGCTGGGGACGATCCCGACCGTGCCATCGGCGGCCTGCACCCGGCTGAACCCGCGATAGGTGCCATCGGTATTGACGATGCGCGCGCCGACCGTGCCGTCGATCCGCATGCCGCCCAGGTCGATATCGAACTTGCCTTGGCCATAGGTCGCATAGCTCGCCTCGCTGGCCGTGAAGCCGCCCAGCGGGTCGAAGGGGATGTCGGCGGTCGCGAACTTCGTCACCGCCTCGCGAATGCCATTGTCCCAGGGGAACAGCACCGTCGCGCGCTGGACCGATTGCAGCGCGAGCAGGCGCAACGCCTCGCCATTCGCGCGGACCGCGTCGCGGCCGGGCGCCAGCCAGTTCTGGAAGCGCTGCGGATCGCCACGGAAACCATCGGTGATGAGACCCAGCGCCCCGGTCGGCAAGCTGTCGAGCGGGATGTTCAGCCCGGCGGTATAGGCATAGCGGTTGTTGTTCTGCGACGACGCATTGCGGTCGCTGACGCGGAAACCGAACTGCAAGCGGGGCAGCCAGCCCCAGTCGGTTTCGAGATCGACGTCGATCCGCCCCTGCACCCCGTCGCCCTTGGTCACGAAGTCGCGCTGGTAATAGCCGCGCCAGCGGCTGTTGGCCGGATTGTCGATGGCATAGCCGCCCAGGTCGAACACCGCCGATCCGCGCACGTCCCAGTCGACGTTGATCGTCGGGGCCGACGCCAGTTGCGCATCGACGCTATACTCGGACGCTTGATACTTGCTGTTGGTATAGGCGAAGTCGCCGGACAGGGTCGCGCGGCCCGTCGTCCATTTGAACCCGGCCGCCGCCTGCCATGTGTCGGTACGATCGTCCTGGGTCGAGCGATAGAATTCGGGGACATAGCCGCCGGTCTTGGTGAAGCTGGCCGCCTTGTCCGGTTCGCCCGGCACCAGCACGACGTTGCTGAGCGTCGGGGCGACGCCGTTCGCGTCGCGGCGCTCGAAATTGACGTTGAAGGCATCGCGCAGCACTTCTCCGCGATAGGCCTGCCACAGTCCCTCGGCGAAGAGTTCGAGGTTCGGGGTCGGCCGCCACTGGATCGTGCCGTTGACCGCGGGGCGATGCCGCACGCCCTTTTCATAGAAATTGCCGGCATTGGCAGGAAAGCGGAAATCATTGCCCACGCCCGGCGTCGTCACGGTCAGGTCGTCGGCCGGATCGTCCGCACCGAAGCCGCGCGGCGAGATGACAGCGGAATCGGCATAGCGATCAGCATTGCGATAGGTGGTGCGGACATAGCTGACGTTGATCAGCGCGCCCACCTCCCCGATCGGCGTGTCCCAGCGCTTGGTCAGCAGCAGATTGCCCGCCGGGTCGAACGCCTTGGCCTGATCGTTATACGAGGCACGCAGTTCGCCCGCGATCTCGGTATCCTTGACGTCGAACGGACGACGCGAGCGAAGGTTGACCAGACCCGCAAGCCCGGGCTCGATGAGGTCGGACGTACCCGACTTGTAAACCTCGATCCCCGCCGCGACGCCCGCCGGAAAATCCTGAAGGTGCAGCACGCGGTCCTCGGCCGAGAAGAACTCGCGGCCATTGAAGGTGGTGGCGACATCGGGCAGGCCGCGCACCAGGATCACACCGGCTTCGTCATTGTAGCGCTGTACGGTGACGCCGGTGACGCGGGCGATCGCTTCGGCGGCGTTGTTGTCGGGCAGCTTGCCGATGTCGTTCGACACGATCGCATCGACGATTGAGGACGAGTTGCGCTTGATCTCCTGCGCCGAACCCAGCGCGGCGCGGTATCCCGTGACGACGATATCGGCGCTGGCGTCATTTTCGGGTGCGGCTTCGGCCTGCGCCTGCGCGGTCGTATCTTGCGCGGCGGCGGGGATGGCGGCGAGCGGGATCACCGCGCTCGATGTCAGCAAGGCGAGCAAGGTCTTCGGCATAAATCCTCCCAGATTTCCGTTTTGTTTTTTTGGTTGTTGAAAGAGTCGACAGGTGGGCGTCAGCCCGGCGCGGTCGCTTCCATCGTGGTGACGAATGCGGTCATGTCAGCGCCCGCCCCCGGTCATCGGCCATGCCTGCATCGTCAGCTTCGCGCTGCCACCCCGCGCGCTCGCGCTCCAGCGCAGCAGCCCGCCCCCGCGAAAGAAACGGTCGGTGATGGTGTGCGTGCCGTCGCCGATGAAGACTTCGAGGATCGACTGGTCGGCCAGCACCCGCAGCCGCACGCGCTTTCCCTTCAGGTCGACCGGCGCGACATGGCGGTTGGCGAAGCCGTCGTGGAAATGCGGCCCCGACCGGGTGCGGTCGACGAACACCTCGTCGACGCTCGGGTTGACGCCGATCAGCGTCTGATAGCCCTGCTCGTCGGTCAGCGCGATCGTCACCTGATCGGCGGTGCCGGTGTCGAGGTCGAGCGTCAGGTCGGCCGAACCGCCCGCGATCGGCAGGTCGGTGGGCGTTTCGCCAAGCGTGCCGGTGAACGGCTGCGGTGCGCCGCGCAGGCTGGCCACCTCGCGCACCGGCATTTGCGCGATGCGATAGCCAAGGAGCGTCTTCTTCAGCGTCACCTCGCGCGGCACGGTCATCAACCCGCGCGCCGGCCAGGTCGGGATCGCCTCCGCATAGCGCCAGTCGTTGGCCCAGCCGATCCAGACGCGGCGCTGATCGTCCTTCGGCAGGTCGTTCCACGACACGGCGGCATAGAAGTCCGCGCCATAGTCCATCCACTGCGCCTCGCTCGGCCAGCCGGGGACGGTGGTGAAGCGCCTGCCGTCGAAATCGCCGACGAAATACTGGCCGCCCGATCCGCCGCCGACGGCATTGTCGCCCAGGTTGATGCCGAGCACCCAGCGCTTCTCGCCCGGCGCGCCGCCCTCGACCGGCAGCTCGAACAGGTCCGGGCATTCCCAATTCTTCCCTCGCCCGCCCGCAGGTCCGAAGCTGCTGGCGAAGGTCCATTGCTTGAGATCGGGTGAGGTGAACAGGACCGCTCGGTTCTCCAGCGCCATGACCGCCACCATCACCCAGCGCTTCGTGGGCGCGTGCCAGAAGACCTTGGGATCGCGAAACTCGGGCGAGCCGACGCTCAGCACTTCGCCATGGACGGTCCAGGTCCGGCCGCGATCGTTGCTATAGGCGACATATTGCGATTGCAGCTTCGCCTTGGGATTATGCCCGGTATAGATCGCGACCAGCGGCGGCTTCCCGTTCTTTCCGAAACCGGTCGTATTGTTCCAGTCGACCACCGCGCTGCCCGAGAACGCCATGACGTCGGCGGTCTCCGGAATGGCGATCGGCAGTTCTCCCCAATGGACCAGGTCGCGGCTGACCGCATGGCCCCAGCTCATATGGCCCCAGCGGTCGCCATGCGGGTTGTACTGGAAGAACAGGTGGTACTCGCCATCATAATAGACGAGCCCGTTGGGATCGTTCATCCAGTTGCGCTCGGGCGCGAAATGATAGGTCGGGCGCGGATCGGCCCGCTGCGCCGAGGCATGGGTCGGCAGCATGAGGCCGACCATGGCGAGCAAGATGAGCGATTTCATGCCGCCTTGCCCCCCAGATCCATGTCCTCCAGCGCCACGCCGTTGGTTTCCGGCATCACGCGCACCGTCCACACCAGTTGCACCAGCATCATCTCGCCGAAGAAGGCGAAGACCCAGCCACCGACCGCGCTCGCCACGATCGGGAACAGCCAGGTGATCGCCGCCGCCGCGACCCAGTGGGTCGTCGATCCCAGCGCCTGCCCCTTGCCGCGCACCGCGCTGGGGAACACCTCCGAGATGAAGACCCAGATCACCGCGCCCTGGCTGATCGCGAAGGCGGCGATGAAGGCGAGCAGACCGCCAAGGATCAGCGTCCCGTCCGGCGCGGCGCGTTCGAGCTGCCAGCCGACCAGCAGCAGGGCGGCGGCGCAAACCACCGAGCCGACGATCAAAAGCGGTCGCCGTCCAAAGCGGTCGATGAAGAACAGCGCCGCCACGGTGAACAGCAAATTGGTGCCGCCGACGGCGATCGACTGCAACAGGGCGCTGTCCGCCCCGGCACCGGCAAGCTCGAAGATGCGCGGCGCATAGTAGAGCAGCGCATTGATGCCCGACAGTTGATTGAACATCGCGATGGCGATGGCGCAAGCCACCGGAAAACTGTGCGCGCTCTGGAACAGCCGGGTATCGCTCCGCCCCGCGTCGCGGCGCTCGGCGGCTTCGATCTTCACCAGTTCGGCTTGGGGGGACAGGAAGCCCAACCGGGTCATCACCGCCACCGCCTTGGCCCGGTCGTTATGGATCGCCAGCCAGCGCGGGCTTTCGGGCAGGACGAAGGTGACGGCAAGGAACAGGGCCGAGGGCACCACGACGATCCCGAACATCCATCGCCATGCGACCTCGGGCGGGAATGCTTGCGCGATCAGATAGTTGCTGAGGAACGCGATCAGGATGCCCAGCACGATGTTGAGCTGGTTCATCGCCACCAGCCGCCCCCGGAAGCGCGCAGGGGACACTTCGGCGATATAGATCGGCGTGACCACCGATGCCGCCCCGATGGCAAGGCCGCCCAGGAAACGGAACGCGATCAGCATCGGCCAGCTTTGCGCCAGCGCGGTGCCAAAGGAGGAGACGACATAGGCGATCGCGACCGACAGCATGATCGCCTTGCGACCATAGCGGTCGGCGGGCGCGCCGGTGACCAGCGAACCGATCACCGTGCCGATCAGCGCGGATGCGACGGTAAAGCCGAGCGATGCGTCGGTCAGCGCGAAGCGCTCCTGCAACGCCTGCGTCGCGCCGGAAATGACCGCGGTGTCGAACCCGAACAGCAATCCGCCCAGCGCCGCCCCGGCCGCGCTCAGCACGATCGCGGTCGTCGCCCGCGCATCGTCAACATCCTGCCGGCCACCCGGCGTCGCGATGCTATGCATCGACCGTCTCCTTGTTCGTGTTAGAGGGTTCGGCCATGCGCCAGTGCATCGGCCATTGGCGGGTCGCGGTGCGATAGGCGAGCGCCAGCGCGCCGGTCAGCCCGGCCGACGCCCCGGCGGTCGGGGCGACGACATAATCCTCCATGTCGATCATGCGCATGCTGGCATCATAGCCGGCCAGTTTCGCGACCAGCGCCGAACGCACCCGCCCGTACATTTGCGGCTGCATCACACCGCCGCCCAGGATGATCCGGTCGGGGCGGACGACATAGGTAAGCGTCGCGCACAGCGCCGCGACATAGTCGGCCTCGATCGCCCATGCCGGATGGTCGGTCGGCAATTGCTCGGCCGGCACGCCCCAGCGCGCGTGCATCGCCGGACCGCAAGCCAGCCCTTCCAGGCAGTCGCCATGGAACGGGCAGATACCGGCGAACATGTCGTCGCCCGGCGCACGCGGGACAACGATATGCCCGGCCTCCGGATGGTTTGCTCCGCCATGCGGCGCCCCGCCGATCAGCAGGCCGACACCGATGCCGGTGCCGACCGTGACGTAGCAGAAGCTGTCCAGCCCCTGCCCGCTCCCGAACAGCCGCTCGCCCACCGCCGCGCAATTCACGTCGGTGTCGAGCGTCATGGGCGCCTCGATGCTCTGCCGGAAATGTCCGAGCAGGTCCGTATTCTCCCAGCCCGGCTTCGGTGTCGAGGTGATATAGCCGTAATCGGTCGCCAGCGGATTCAACGAGAGGGGCCCGAAGCTGCCGACCGAAAAGGCCGACAGGCCACCATGGACACGCTGCGCATCGCGGAAGAACGCACTGGCCGCGCCCAGCGTCTCGGTCGGGACCGTGGTCGCAATCCGGGTTTCGGCAAGGATCCGTCCGTCACGGTCGGCGACGGCGCACAGGAACTTGGTGCCCCCGGCCTCAATCCCACCGAGCAGCAGCGGTTCGCTTACCACCGGAGCCCTACCCGTCCTGCATGCTGCACATTCATGGCCATCATACCTCTCCCCGTCAGCGCCGCTTTTGCGGTCGATCCCACTAAATCTACTAATGTGATTTAGTTGGTCAAGGGCAATTCGCTTGACATTTCAGCCATTTGTTTCGCAATCGTTTGTCGTTAGCGATATCATGGCGAGTGCCCGGTTCGCTTTCCGCGATGATTCGATCAGCCCCGCTTGAACAAGCTGCTGAGATCGGGCGAATATTGCGCGTGTAGCGGCAACAGCCCCGCGCCCATCGCCGCTGCCTGCCGTCCGAGCGTGCCGATGCGCAATTCGGGTGCGAAGAAATCGGGCGGGGCATGATCGGCGAGTCGTTGTCCCACTGCCGCCGCGATATCGGCCAGTTCCCCCGCCGCCAGCGATCCGTCGAGGATCACCGCCTCCAGGTCGAGCAGGCTGTTGGCACCCGAAATAGCGAAGGCCAAGGCTTCGGTGCAGCGACGCCGCCATCCCTCCAGGTCGGCGGACGTGGCAGCCCGATCGCGGTCGTAGAGCGAGGCATGGTGGATCAGCGAGTCGCGCCGGCCATCGGCCATGACCGGCATCGATGCCAGCGCGCCGGCATTGCCGTGTCGGCCCTGCACCACCTGCCCGCCCAGCACCAGACCGCCGCCGACGAAGGTGCCGAGGTTGATGAGCAGATAATTCTGAAGATCGGTTCCGGCCCCGCACAACAAATGCGCCAGCGCCGCCGCATTGCCGTCATTGTCGAAGAAAGTCGGCCAGTGCAGCCCGGCGCGCAGCCGGTCGGCGACGTCGCCCCGGCGCCATTCCTCCGCCTGGTCTTCCGAGATCCCCAACTCGTCGCGCCATTCCCCCAGGAACCACGGCATCGCGATGCCGATACCTAGAAAGGTGCTGGGATCGCGGAGCGGAGAAGGCAGTTGCTCCTGCAAAAACCGGTCGATTCGCTCCACGGCTAGGGCGATGGTCGGAAAGGCACCGGCATCGCAATGCATCGCCTTTTGCTGCCCGTCGAAATCGAGCAGCACCAGCGTCATCGCATCCCGGCCGATCTCCACGCCGACCGTGTAGCCGCGCGCGCCGTTGATGCGATAGACGGTGGCCGGTTGTCCCATGCCGCCGGTGCGCTTTTCCGCCTGGAACAGCAACCCGTCGCTGTCGAGTTCGTCGATGATCCGCACCACTGCTTGGGGCGAAAGGCCGGTCACCCGCGCCAGTTCGGCCTTCGATGCGCCGTTCAACCGCCGGATCACCGACAGGATCAGCCGCTCGTTATAGCGACGCATCCCGCTCGCATTCGTGCCCTTGCGCGCCATATGCATTCAGCCATCCGCTCCATCTCTGCCGTTATTGTGGATCGGTTATAGCCTACCGTTCCTCGGCGACAGCGACGCTACCGGCAAAGGGCGATATCAGGAAGCGGCGAACGGCCTTTGTTTCCAGCACAATGACGGCACCCTTCGCGGTGCCCCGGGAAACGGCCGTTCCGACCCGGTTGGCACGGTTGCAGCTTCCGACATGCATTCACGGTCGATCTGGCTCCAGAGCCATCTCGCGATCGTTCGTCAGCGCGCCGGATCAGGCCTTTAAGCCGGACGGAGACGTGTCGGACGGGGTTGAGGTTTGGGCTGCGGGGTAGCGAGGATCAGACCACGAAGGACCGGCTACACTCGAAGCCGGGAGGATTGTCGCAAGGGGATCCAGACGCCAGCGAAGAGAGAAGAAAATCCCCCTCAGCGGCCAGACCGTTGCCGCGCCGGTGGTCACCGTCACGTCGGCGACAGATGAACGACCTACCCGGCCTGCCGCGTCCGCGAGGAAGCGTTGATCGAGCTACCGTTGTGCGAATGCGGATCGCCGTTCATCAAGAGCCTGATTGCCGCCGCCGAATCCGGGACGAGCCGATAGCTGCGACGTCCGGTTTCGATGGCATCGGCCGGGATACCGACAAGCCGAAGGGCATGTCGCAAGTTGCAGATATAGACCTTGACCGCCTTGGCGTCGGCGGTGCGGATGCCTGCCGCCCGAACCAGTTCTTCGCGTGAAACATAGAAACCGGGCTCGTCCAGCAGGCGCAACAGGATCGCGACACCGTTTCGCCCCGCACGAGGCATGAGTGCGACGAGGCGATCGATGATCGGGAGGAGGCGCCGGTCCTGCCCCATCGGCTTTCGCGTTCGGGGCGGGATGAAAACCTCCGGGGAGGGAAACAGCTTCGACAACCCAGGGTCGATCGGAGTGCCGGGACGGTCCTCTAGGCGATGGAGCAACGCACGCGCCGCCGACAGAGCCTGGATCCCCGCGTCGATCATGGCGGCCAAATCGTGATAATCCTTATAGCTCGCATGGTCGTGGACCACGGTCCGGTTCCCCCCTTCTGTGTGGCCAATGTTGCCGGAAGATCGCGAAGGTCGCCTCCTCACGATCCTCCGGCATCCGTTCAGCGCGATGGCTCGACGAAGCGGATCGTCGTCGTGACCGCGCTGTTGGTCGGATACGGGAACCCGCTGCCCAGGGCAGGTCCGCAATTCGTGCGGCTGCTACCGTTCAGGCACGAATTCAGCGGGTCCTGACCGTTGGAACCCTCGGTCCCGCCAAGACGCCCTGCCTCTTTTGCGGTGCCCTGTTCTTCGTTGGCGAATTGCATCACCACCGTCAGATTGCCCGGCAGTTGTTCCTTGCCGATCCATCCGAAGCCCGAAGTGTTTTCGAACAGGCCGGTCCACTGATGCGGCAAGTTCCGCGTCTCCGTGGTGCCGGGCAGCGATGCAAACGCACGATTTGCGAGCGACCGGGCATTCTGGATGATGACGGGGGTAATACCGCCTGGTACCGTAGTGATGGTCAGGCGACCGTCAGTGACACTCAGCGCATAATTGTCGCTCACGCGAAGTGAGCCGGCGCGGATCGCGTAACTGCCCGCTTCTTCCCCGCTGTCGCGAACAGGAGAGCCGTTGATCTGGTCGCCTGTGACCAGCGACCCGCTGCTTACCGCATAATTGAATGCCGGATCGGCCTGCCCCTTCACCTTGGTCGCGTCGGCGAGCGTCAGCGCCAGCGTCCGGCGATCGATCGACCCCGCCGCATCGACCAGTCGGACGACATAGTTGCCGCCGTTATTGCCGTCGGCGAGCGTGTAGCCGGTCACCTTGAGCAAGCGCTCGCCAGCATTACGATCGTCAAACACTTGCGATGCGGCAACCGTATCGCCCGCCACGAGCCCGTTGATCGTCACCTTGCCCGAGGAGAGCCGGGTTCCGTCATAGGTCTTGCGGTCGGCGCTGGCGGCCAGCGTCAGCGTTGCCTTGGCAATCGTCGCGCTCCCGGCCCCGAGGCCGGACAGCACATAATCGGCCGCATCGCTGCCACCCAGCACCAGGCCGCTCAGCGACACCGCCTTGCCGACCCCGGCATTGCGATCGAGGAAGCGCAGAGCGCCACCCGTCGCATCCAGGACCAGATCGTCGCCGACGATGACGTTGGTGAGGCCACCGATCGTCCCGGTCGCGACGGTGGTACCGTCATAGACCTTATCATTGCCGTCGTTGATCGTCCAGCCATCGGCCACCTGCAACAGACGGCTGCCGGCATGGCGGCTGTCGAAGCGCTGGGTCGCGTTGACGGTATCGCCGCCCACCAGACCCGCTGCCAGCACGGCCGCAGCGGACACCGTGGTGCCGTCATAGATGCGGCTGTCCGCAACCGCTTTCAGGTTCAGCGCACGCGGCGTGATCGTCGCGGTGCCGACCGCGATGCTGTCCAGCGCGTAGTTCCCCGCGTCCGCCCCGCTGAGCGTCGCCCCGGTGACCGTCACCGCCTTGTCGATACCTGCATTGCGGTCCGCAAAGGCCAGCGTTCCGCCGGACAGCGTCACCTGGTCGCTGCCGACCAGATTGAACAACCGGCCGAAGGTGCCGGTCGCCGCCGTGGTGCCGTCATAGACCTTGTTGTCGACGGTGATGCCGGTCGTGACCAGTCGGCGTGCGATGGTGCCCGCAGCATCGACCAGATGGACGATGTAATTGCCGCCGTCATTCCCGTCGTTGATCACTTGGTCGACCACCTTCAGCACGCGATTGCCCGCATTGCGGCTGTCGAACGCCTGGGTGGCGGTGGCGCTGTCGCCAGCCACCAGGCCGGTGATCGTGACGGTTCCCGCCGAGGCGGTGGTGCCGTCATAGGTCTTGGTATTGTCCGAGGCGGCGAGCGTCAGCGAGGCGCGCGCCACGTCGGCAATCCCCAGCACCGTGTCCGACGCCAGCTCGAAGTTACCGAGACCGTTGCCCGAGAGCGTATACCCCCCCAGCGTCACGCTCTTACCGGTACCCGCATTGCGGTCGGCGAGCGTACCCGTCACCCCGCTGGCATCGAGCGTCACGCCGTCCGCCGCCAGCAGCGCGCGGGTGGCGGCGTCGTTGGCCGCAGCGGCGAAACTCAGACCACCGGCCTGATCGGAGCGCAGGATGACCGTGCCGTCATAGGTCTTCGCTCCCCGTCCGGTCACGTTCACCGACACCTGCCGCGCGGTGATGGTCCCGATATTCGCCGATGCCTGATCGCTGCCCAGCATGTAATTGGCGGCATCGTCGCCGGTCAGCCTCATGCCGGTGACCGTCACAGTCTTGCCCGACCCAACGTTGCGATCGGCATAGCGCGCGCCATCGGTAGCCAAGGTCACCGCGTCGCCCGCGACGAAGCCGTCGAGGTTGATCGGGGCCACCGTCGCGACGTCGGTGCCGTCATAGACCTTGGTCACCAGGCCGGTCAGCGCACCCGACAGCAGCTTGCGATCGATCACGCCCGAGGCATTGACCTTGACGATCTGATAATTGCCACCGTCATTGCCGTCCGCGATCGTCCAGCTGTCCGCACCGATCGTCCGCAGCCCCGCGGCCTTCGTATCGAACGCCTGCGTCGCGGTGGCCGTATCACCCGCCACAAGCCCGTTGATCGTCACCGTACCGTTGGAGGTGCGGGTGCCGTCATAGGTCTTGTGGTCGGCGCTGGCGGTCAGGGTCAAGGTTGCCTTGGCGATCGTCGCGCTCCCGGCCCCGAGGTCGGACAGCACATAATCGGCCGCATCGCTGCCACCCAGCACCAGTCCGCTCAGCGACACCGCCTTGCCGACCCCGGCATTGCGATCGAGGAAGCGCAGAGCGCCGCCGGTCGCATCCAGGACCAGATCGTCGCCGGCGATGACGTTGGTAAGGCCACCGATCGTCCCGATCGCGAATTGCCGTCGTTGATCGTCCAGCCATCGGCCACCTGCAACAGACGGCTGCCGGCATGGCGGCTGTCGAAGCGCTGGGTCGCGTTGACGGTATCGCCGCCAACCAGCCCGGATGCCAGCACCGCGCCAGCGGACACCGTGGTGCCGTCATAGATGCGGCTGTCCGCAACCGCTTGCAGGCTCAGCGCACGCGGCGTGATCGTCGCGGTGCCGACTGCGATGCTGTCCAGCGCATAGTTTGCCGCGTCCGCCCCGCTGAGCGTCGCGCCGGTGACCGTCACGGCCTTGCCGATACCCGCATTGCGGTCGGCAAAGGCCAGCGTCCCGCCGGACAGCGTCACCTGGTCGCTACCGACCAGATTGAACAGTCCGCCAAAGGCGCCGGTTGCCGCCGTGGTGCCGTCATATTCCTTGTCATTGACAGTCACTGCGGTGGTCAGCAGGCGCTGCAGGATTGCGCCATTGGCGGTCCCACCGATCGAGACGATGTAATTGGCACCGCCATTGCCGTCCGTGACCGTCCAGCTGCCGTCGACCACATGGAGGACGCGGGCCCCGGCGTTCTTGCCGTCAAAGGCCTGCACCGCCGTCACGCTGTCGCCTGCCACCAACCCACTGGCCTGGACCAGCGCCGCCGAGTTGGCGGTGCCGTCATAGGCACGCATGTCGCTGGATGCGTTGAGGATCAGCGCCGCACGACCGATGTCGGCCGTGGTATCGGCGATCGTACCGAGCACGTAGTTGCTCGCATCCGCGCCGTTCAGCGTCGTTCCCGTCACGGTAACGGTCTTGCCGATCCCCGCATTACGATCGGCAAAGGCCATGGTACCCGCACCGATGCCAACCGCATCGCCCGCCAGGACGTTGGTCAGTGCCGCATAACGACCGGTCGCCGCGGTGGTCCCATCATAGACCTTGTTGTCGGCGGTGATGCCGGTGGTGACCAGGCGGCGTGCGATCGTGCCCGAGGCATCGACCAAGTGGACGATGTAGTTGCCGCCGTCATTGCCGTCGTTGATCACCTGATCGACGACCTTCAGCAGGCGATTGCCCGCATTGCGGCTGTCGAACACCTGGGTGGCGCTGGCGGTGTCGCCGGTCACCAGCCCGGTGATCCTGACCGTCCCCGAC
>NZ_JAXCMJ010000050.1:0-26105 GCF_038084995.1 Sphingomonas sp. 2378 | reverse complement strand
ATCTGCTCTTCCGAAAACTGCTTCCGCTTCATTCCGTCCGTCCCTTTAAGGAGACGGTCTCTACTTCCAGTTGGATGAAGAAACGGGGGTCACGTCACTCCTCCGAAGCACGGTCCCGACCGCGCTGACCGTCCCTTTTCTTCGCTATGGTATCCGGCAGCCCGCTCGCCGGCGATTTCCGTTGCCCGCGCCGAAGACGTGCATTCTCTGATGGGCTCCCTTTCGACGGAGCCGGTATGCGCGGAGGTCAGATACTTTGGGGGCAGGTCGCCCTTGTTCTCGCGATCGTCGTCGCCACCACCTGGGCGGCGACGCAGTGAACCGCATGGCGGCTCGGCTTTCAGCTCCAGCTCGGCACACCGTGGTTCGAGGTCGCCGGCTGGCCGTTTTATCATCCGCCGCTCTTCTTCTGGTGGTGGTACTGCTACGATGCCTATGCGCCCGCGATATTCGTGGAGGGCGCGATCATCGCCGCATCCGGGGGCTTCGCCTCGATCGCGGTCGCGATCGGCCTGTCGATGTGGCGAGCACGAGGAGCAAAGAGCGTCGCCACCTACGGCTCGGCGCGATGGGCGTCGCCGGATGAGGTGGAGGCCGCCGGACTGCTTGGTCCGGACGGGGTGCTGCTGGGGCGGCTCGACCGCGACTATCTCCGTCACGATGGCCCAGAGCATGTCCTGTGCTTCGCGCCGACGAGATCGGGCAAGGGCGTCGGCCTCGTCGTACCTACGCTGCTCACCTGGCCGGGCAGCGTCATCGTTCACGACATCAAGGGCGAGAACTGGACGCTGACCGCCGGCTTCCGCGCGCAGCATGGCCGCGTGCTGCTGTTCGATCCGACTGATGCGGCATCGTCGGCCTACAACCCGCTGCTGGAGGTGCGGCGCGGCGACATGGAGGTGCGCGACGTCCAGAACATCGCCGACATCCTCGTCGACCCCGAGGGCGCGCTCGACAAGCGCAATCATTGGGAGAAGACCAGCCACTCGCTGCTGGTCGGCGCGATCCTCCACGTCCTCTACGCCGAACCCGACAAGACGCTGGCCGGCGTCGCCAGCTTCCTGTCCGATCCCAAGCGCCCGGTCGAGGCGACGCTGCGCGCTATGATGTCGACGCCGCATCTGGGCGAAGCCGGCGTCCACCCGGTCATCGCCTCGTCGGCGCGCGAACTGCTCAACAAGTCTGACAACGAACGGTCGGGCGTGCTGTCGACCGCCATGTCGTTCCTCGGCCTCTACCGCGATCCGGTGGTGGCGAAGGTGACGGCGCGCTGCGACTGGCGCATCGCCGACCTCGTCTCGGGCAAGCGCCCGGTCAGCCTCTACCTAGTCGTGCCGCCGTCAGACATCGCTCGCACCAAGCCGTTGATCCGCCTGATCCTCAATCAGATCGGCCGGCGGCTGACCGAAGAACTGAACGGATCGGCCAAGCGCCACCGCCTGCTGCTGATGCTCGACGAGTTTCCCGCGCTCGGCCGGCTCGACTTCTTCGAGAGCGCGCTGGCGTTCATGGCGGGCTACGGCATCAAGAGCTTCCTGATCGCGCAAAGCCTCAACCAGATCGAGAAGGCTTACGGCGCGAACAACAGCGTGCTCGACAACTGCCACGTCCGCGTCGCCTTCGCGACCAACGACGAGCGCACCGCCAAGCGCGTATCCGACGCGCTCGGCACCGCAACCGAGATGCGGGATTCCACCAACTATGCGGGGCACCGGCTGTCACCCTGGCTGGGGCATCTCATGGTGTCGCGGCAGGAGACGGCCCGGCCGCTGCTCACGCCCGGCGAGGTGATGCAGCTTGCGCCCGCCGACGAACTGCTGCTGGTCGCGGGGGTGCCGCCGATCCGGGCGAAGAAGGCGCGCTACTACGAGGATGCCCGGTTTCGCGAACGGCTGCTGCCCCCGCCCAAGCCGACCGAAGCGAAACGCCGGCCAGCACTTCCCGCAGACGACTGGTCGGCGCTGGCGATCCCCACGCCAGCAGCAGGATCGGCGCAGAGCAGTCCCGATGGCAGCACGGTCGATCCGGCCAATGCCGGCATCCGCCGGGAGCCGGAGCTGCCCGAGCAGGAGGAGATCGCGCCGCCCGAGCGAGCGGCCGTCAACGAGTTCGACGCGCTCGACGACGACCCGGACGTGGACGCCGCCAAGGCTCGCAGCCTGCGCAGCCAGATCACGTCGGTCGCCCGGCAGGCGTCGATGGACCCGGCGGATGGCATCGAGCTTTGAGGAGAACCTGCCATGCCGACCAAGACCCGCATGAACGTCTATTTCGACCCGGACCTCCTGAAGAAGATCGAGGCGCTGGCACTCCGCCGCAACGTATCGAAGTCAGCCATCGTCGAAGCCGCCGTCGCCTCCTTCCTGTCGGCAGACGCATCGGAGCGGCTGGAGGCTGTGTTCGCCCGCCGCATGGACCGGATCGGCCGCCAGATCGACGGGATGGACGAAGACCTCGCCATCGTCGGCGAGACGCTGTCGCTGTTCATTCGCTTTTGGCTGACCGTCACCCCGCCGCTGCCCGACAGCGCGCAGGCATCGGCACGGGCAAAGGGCAGCGAGCGGTTCGAGGGTTTCCTGCAAACGCTTGGCCGCCGGCTGGCGACCGGCGACCGGTTCCTGAAGGAGCTGTCGCGCGACATCGACGCGCGCCGGGATGGAACAGGCTCACCGACCGGAGACGGATAGCTGTCCCTAGCCGCAAGTGTCAGCTCGAAACGTCCGATCCGAACCAGAAGTCCAGCTCGCGAAGCCGGCGCCTGTCATACGGTTTCGTCGCATCGGCGATCTGCCATTTGTCGTCATCGGCCAGGCCGTTCCAGCGCGGTTTGCCATCCTGTTTCTGCACGGACTGTCGCCAGCGATACTGCGCGTAGATCTCCATGATCTTGCCGGCATACTGACTGGCCAGCGCGCCGTTGCCTTCGATGATGAGAAGGTTCTCGTCGTTCACCCCGCTGGCCTTCGGCCCCATGTTGTGCGACCCGGTCATCACCACCGGCTTGTCGCCGTAGGGGTCGATCACGACGACCTTGCTGTGAACCATCGCGAAGGTCTGGGGGAGCTTCACCAGTTCCTTCTTCCAGTATTTCAGCGGGCCGGGAATCGCGGCGGGCAGGAGCACGTCGGCGTTCGCGTCGATGCGTTCACCGCGATTGAACAGGACGACGGGGCTCTTCTCCGTTCCGGGGTTCTGGTTGACCACGCCCTGGATGTAGAGGTCGGGTTTGAAGTTGGGACTGCCTGGCGACGCCAGTTCGATGATGTCGTTGAGGAGCGTGCCCCGCGGTCCGGGGTTGAACATCAGAAACAGAATGCCGTGCTTCGCTGCGGCGATCAGCGCGCCGGCCTGATCGAGATCGGCGGCTGCGCGCATCGGCGTAAACCAGAGCGTGGTCCCTTTGACCTTCTTGCTCGTCCGTGGCGTGCCGTTGGACGCATAGAGCGAGTCCGGCGTCGCATCGTCGGCGTCTGCCAGCATCTTCCATTGATCGAAATAGAATTGTGCGAGCGTGGGATTGGCGATCAGCACGGCATTGTTTGCCTGCGTGCAGAGGCCCGTCTTCGTCCAGTTGGTGCTCCCCGTCCATACCGCCTGCGGTTCCTTGTCGGCGTCGCAGACGACCAGGAACTTGTTGTGGGCGAGCGCGCGAGGCGCCGTCATGCGGTCGCGCACGTCACAGTCGCTCAGCGCGGCGCGTGCGTCGTCGTTCTCGTCATCGCCCGCCTTCTTCACCGCGCCGTTGCCGAGCACGACATGTGCACGCTTCTTCAACGCCTTGAGCAACGGGATCAGTTCGGGATCGTCGAGTTCGAACAGCGCGGCGTAGACGTGCGCCTTCTTTGCGGCGGCATCGGCCAGCAGCGACAACAGCCTGTCGCGGATCGGACCGGCCAGAAACCCGCGAATACGGCTCTGCGGATCGGCGATTTCCTTCCTCAGCGTCGTGGACGGGTTTTCATCCGGCAATAGCCGGGCAAGCCATTGGCTGGCCACGATCCCGCGATTGAAGAAGCAAGCCGCACGCCCCTCGGTCTCCGCGCCGATGCTGACGGGCGCGCTCCAGACCAAAGCCTGCTCGACAGCCTCGTGCATCGCCGATTCGGGACCGACCATCGGCGCGACACGATAGGAGACCTCGTCGCCGGCTTCGACCGCGAAGTCCGACCAGAGATACTTCTGGACCGGCCATTCCGTCGTGGGCTTCCGCGTCCCTTCCGGCACTTCGGGACCATTGGCGAAGCCGACCCAGCTCGCCACGATCTCTTCGACGTAGCCATCGGCATCGACGCCGGTTGCATTGGGGCTGGCGGCACTGCCGGCGACGCGCTTGATCCGCCGCCGGAGGGCGAAGCCTCGGCAATCGTCGATGAAGGGAGCGCGCCATGCCAGAAAGGCGCTGTCGACGCCGGGATGCACAATGATCTCGATCGGCATCAGCCACTCCCTGAAGTCGTTGGATCGATCTACTCTCCGATTGCTTCAGATTTACATCAGCGGTGGTCAAATCAGAACAAGCAACGTGTCGTGGATGTGCGGCATGAAACCAACCGATCCCGCCGATTGCCGCCGTTTCTTCGCGATGACCGCACGGCGTTCGATACTTGTTGAAACGGCCGAGTTTCAGGCTCTCTTACTCGACCCCGTTCGGGACCGCTGATGCCGCCCCGGCAGGAACGGGGATCGAATGGCGGGTTCGCAGCACACTTTGGAAGGGCTGGCACGCGGCGCGCGGATGCTACGCACGGCGCTCGGCCCCGCAATAGCGCGGCTGCTGGAAGACCCCGCCGTCGTCGTCGAGATGCTCAACCCGGACGGGCGCATCTGGATCGACCGGCTGTCCGAAGGACTATCAGATACGGGAGAGCGGCTGTCGGCAGCCGATGGCGAGCGCATTGTCCGGCTCGTCGCGCATCATGTCGGTGCCGAGGTCCATGCCGGAAGCCCTCGCGTCTCGGCCGAGCTGCCCGAAACCGACGAGCGGTTCGAGGGGCTGCTGCCGCCCGTCGTCGCAGCGCCCGCCTTTGCCATCCGCAAACCCGCCGTCGCGGTGTTCACGCTGGAGGACTATGTCGCGGCCGGCATCATGTCCGCCGCCCAGGCCGAGGTGCTGAGTGAGGGCGTCGCGTTCCGCGCCAACATCCTCGTCGCCGGCGGCACCTCGACCGGCAAGACGACGCTGACCAACGCGCTGCTCGCCGAGGTGGCGAAGTCCGCCGACCGCGTCGTCATCATCGAAGACACGCGCGAACTGCAATGCGCCGCGCCGAACCTCGTCGCGATGCGGACGAAGGACGGGGTCGCGTCGCTCTCCGATCTCGTCCGCTCCAGCCTGCGCCTGCGCCCGGATCGCATTCCGATCGGCGAGGTACGCGGGCCGGAGGCGCTCGACCTGCTGAAGGCATGGGGCACCGGACATCCCGGCGGCATCGGCACGATCCACGCCGGCAGCGCCATCGGCGCGCTGCGGCGGATGGAGCAGCTCATTCAGGAAGCCGTCGTCACCGTGCCGCGCGCCCTAATCGCCGAGACGATCGACCTCGTTGCCGTCCTCGCCGGACGCGGCTCCATGCGCCGGCTCGCCGAACTCGCCCGCGTCGAAGGGCTCGGCCCTGACGGCGACTACCACGTCGTGCCTGCCGATCGACCGGCGGCCTCGCTCACCCCCACCAGCACAGGAGACCGACCATGACCTCTCGACTTCGTATTGCCCGCCACCGCTTCGAGACCGCGGTGGCGGTCGTCGTCATCAGCGTGATGACCGCGCCCGCCGCCCACGCCTCCGGGTCGTCGATGCCGTGGGAAGCGCCGCTCCAGTCGATCCTGAAGTCGATCGAAGGGCCGGTCGCCAAGATCGTCGCGGTGATCGTCATCATCTCGACGGGGCTGGCGCTCGCCTTCGGCGACACGTCGGGCGGCTTCCGCCGGCTCATCCAGATCGTGTTCGGCCTGTCGATCGCGTTCGCGGCCAGCTCCTTCTTCCTGTCGTTCTTCTCGTTCGGCGGCGGGGCTCTGGTCTGATGGCGGGCGATCCTGCCGGCGATGTGCCGGGCTTCGCCGTGCCGGTCCACCGCGCGCTGACCGAGCATATCCTGCTCGGCGGCGCGCCGCGCGGTCTCGCCATCCTCAACGGCACGCTGGCGGCGGCGCTCGGCCTCGGCCTGCGGCTGTGGCTGGTCGGCCTCGCCGTCTGGGCGGTCGGCCATGTCGCAGCGGTATGGGCGGCGAAGCGCGACCCGATGTTCGTCGACGTCGTGCGCCGGCATCTCCGCATTCCCGGCCACCTGTCGGTCTGAGGGGCACGACCATGATGCACCTCGCCGAATATCGCCGCGCCGGCACGCGCCTCGCCGACTTCCTGCCGTGGGTGGCGCTGGTCGGATCGGGCGTCGTCCTCAACAAGGATGGCAGCTTCCAGCGCACCGCGCGCTTCCGCGGCCCCGACCTCGACAGCGCCGTTCCGGCCGAGCTGGTCGCCGTCGCCGGCCGGCTCAACAACGCCTTCCGGCGTCTCGGCTCGGGCTGGGCGATCTTCGTCGAGGCGCAGCGCGATCCCGCCGCGACCTATCCGGCGAGCGTCTTCCCCGACGCCGCGTCGGCGCTGGTCGATGCCGAGCGCAAGGCCGACTTCGAAGAGGCAGGCAGCCATTTCGAGTGCAGCTACTTGCTGACCTTCACCTACCTGCCGCCCGCCGAGGAGGCGGCGCGGGCCGAGGGCTGGCTCTACGAGGGCCGCGAACGGCAGGGCATCGACCCGCACGAGGTGCTGGCGGGCTTCGTCGACCGCACCGACCGCGTCCTGCGCCTCGTCGAGACCTTCATGCCGGCCTGCCGCTGGCTGGATGACGCGGAGACGCTGACCTACCTGCACGCCTGCGTCTCGACCCACCGGCACCGCGTCCGCGTGCCCGAGACGCCGATGTATCTCGACGCGCTGCTGGCCGACCAGCCGCTCACCGGCGGGCTGGAGCCGATGCTGGGCACGCAGCACCTGCGCGTCCTGACCATCACCGGTTTCCCGACCGCGACGACGCCGGGGCTGCTCGACGAGCTGAACCGGCTCGCCTTCCCGTATCGCTGGTCGACCCGCGCGATCCTGCTCGACAAGACCGACGCCACCAAGCTGCTGACGAAGATCAGGCGGCAGTGGTTCGCCAAGCGCAAGTCGGTCGCCGCCATCCTCAAGGAGGTGATGACCAACGAGGCGAGCGTCCTCGTCGACACCGATGCCTCGAACAAGGCGGCGGACGCCGATCTCGCTCTTCAGGAACTCGGCGCCGATTATGCCGGCATCGCCTATGTCACCGCGACGGTAACGGTCTGGGACGCCGACCCGCGCGTCGCCGATGAGAAGCTGCGGCTGGTCGAGAAGGTCGTGCAGGGCCGCGACTTCACCGCGATGGCCGAGACGATCAACGCGGTCGACGCCTGGCTCGGCTCGCTGCCTGGCCACGTCTACGCCAACGTGCGGCAGCCGCCGGTCTCAACGCTGAACCTCGCGCACATGATCCCGCTCTCGGCGGTGTGGGCCGGACCGGAACGCGACGAGCATTTCGACGCGCCGCCTTTGCTCTACGGCCGGACCGAAGGCTCCACGCCGTTCCGGCTTTCCCTTCACGTCGGCGACGTCGGGCACACGCTCGTCGTCGGTCCGACCGGCGCGGGCAAGTCGGTGCTGCTGGCGCTGATGGCTTTGCAGTTCCGCCGGTACGCCGGTGCCCAGGTGTTCGCCTTCGATTTCGGTGGATCGATCCGCGCCGCCGCGCTGGCGATGGGCGGCGACTGGCACGATCTCGGCGGCGGGCTCACCGAGGGCAGCGACGCGAGCGTGTCGCTGCAACCGCTGGCCCGCATCGAGCAGACCGCCGAGCGCGCATGGGCGGCGGACTGGCTCGTCGCCATCCTGACACGCGAGGGCGTGCCGATCACGCCGGAGGTGAAGGAACATCTCTGGACCGCGCTGTCGTCGCTCGCCTCCGCGCCGGTCGAGGAGCGGACCATCACCGGTCTCGCGGTGCTTCTCCAATCGAACGATTTGAAGCAGGCGCTACGGCCCTATTGCGTGGGAGGCGCCTATGGTCGGCTGCTCGACGCGGAAGCCGAGCATCTCGGCAGCGCCACCGTCCAGGCGTTCGAGACCGAGGGGCTGATCGGCACCGACGCGGCGCCCGCCGTGCTCGCCTATCTCTTCCACCGGATCGACGACCGGCTCGACGGCGCGCCGACGCTCATCATCGTCGACGAAGGCTGGCTGGCGCTCGACGACGAGGGCTTCGCCGGGCAGCTCCGCGAGTGGCTGAAAACGCTGCGCAAGAAGAACGCCAGCGTCGTCTTCGCCACGCAGTCGCTCAGCGACATCGACGGATCGGCCATCGCGCCCGCGATCATCGAAAGCTGCCAGACCCGGCTGATGCTCCCCAACGAGCGCGCGATCGAGCCGCAGATCACCGCCATCTACCGGCGGTTCGGGCTGAACGATCGTCAGATCGAGATCCTCGCGCGGGCGACGCCCAAGCGCGACTATTACTGCCAGTCGCGGCGCGGCAACCGGCTGTTCGAGCTGGGGCTGTCCGTCGTGGCGCTGGCGCTGTGTGCCGCATCGTCGAAGACCGATCAGACCGCTATCGCCGCGATTGTCGCCGAGCACGGCGCGGACGGCTTCCTGCCGGCTTGGCTGCGTCATCGCGGCGTCGGCTGGGCTGCCGACCTCATCCCCGACCTCACCAATCTGGAGACACCATCATGACCCTGCGCCGTAGCCGCGCGGCGCTCGTCGCCGCGTCTATCCTCACCGTGCCGCTCGCCCTGTCGCCGATGCTGGCGACGCCCGCCGCGGCGCAGTGGACGGTGTTCGATCCGTCGAACTACGCGCAGAACGTCCTCCAGGCGGCGCGCACGCTCCAGCAGGTCAACCAGCAGATCACGTCGCTCCAGAACGAGGCGACGATGCTGGTCAACCAGGCGCGCAACCTAGCCAGCCTGCCGTACTCGTCGCTCCAGCAGCTCCAGCAGAACTTCCGCCGGACGCAGGCGCTGCTCCAGCAGGCACAGAACATCGCCTTCGACGTGCGGTCGATCGACCAGGCGTTCCAGCGGCAATACAGCAGCGCGTCGATGTCGGCGACGGACCGGCAGCTCGTCACTGACGCCCGCTCACGCTGGCAGAACACGGTCGGCGGCTTGCAGGACGCGATGCGCGTGCAGGCCGGCGTCGTCGGCAACATCGACAGCAATCGCGCCGAGATGGCGACGCTGGTCACCCGCTCGCAGGGCGCGACCGGCGCGCTTCAGGCGACGCAGGCGGGCAACCAGCTCCTCGCGCTCCAAGCCCAGCAGCTCGCCGACCTGACCGCGATGATGGCGGCGAATGGCCGCGCGCAGGCGCTGTCCGACGCCGAGCGTGCCGCGGCGGCCGAGCAGGGTCGCGAGCAGCGCCGCCGCTTCCTCGCGCCGGGCGCGGGCTACCAGCCCGGCAACGCCCGCATGTTCAACCCCGGCAACTGAGGCGCACCGTGGAGGGGAAGACGCTCGCCCGCGTCGGTGCCGCCGCGTTCGTCGGGATCGCCATTGCCGCCGCTGCTATCGAGATGATGCGCGAGGGGAAGCCGGTGGTGCCGGTGACAGTCGAGGTCTCGACCGCGCCCGTCAATCCGATGCGCGAGGCGCTCGCCCGTTGCCGGTTCATGGGGGAAGCAGCAACGCGCGATCCCGGTTGCTTGAGGACATGGGCGGATAACCGCGACCGCTTCCTCGGCAAGTCCACCTCGGCGGAAGGACGCTGAGCGATGCAGGGCACCGGCGTCATCGACAGCTTCCTCGGCGTCTTCACGCGCTACATCGACAGCGGCTTCGGCCTGCTCGGCGGTGAGGTCGCCTTCATCGCGACCACGCTGATCGTCATCGACGTGACGCTGGCGGCACTGTTCTGGTCGATGGGCGGCGATGACGACATCGTCGCGCGGCTCATCAAGAAGACGCTGTTCATCGGCGTGTTCGCCTACATCATCGGCAACTGGAACAACCTCGCCCGGATCGTCTTCGACAGCTTCGCCGGCCTCGGCCTGAAGGCGTCGGGCACCGGCTTCTCCGCCGCCGATCTGATGCGGCCGGGCAAAGTCGCGCAGACCGGCCTCGATGCCGGACGTCCGCTGCTCGATTCGATCTCCGGGCTGATGGGCTACTGGTCGTTCTTCGAGAACTTCATTCAGATCGCCTGCCTGCTGTTCGCCTGGGCGCTGATCCTGCTCGCCTTCTTCATCCTCGCCGTCCAGCTCTTCGTCACGCTGATCGAGTTCAAGCTGACCACGCTCGCCGGCTTCGTGCTCATCCCGTTCGGCCTGTTCGGCAAGACCGCCTTCATGGCCGAGCGCGTGCTCGGCAACGTCATCTCGTCGGGCATCAAGGTGCTGGTGCTCGCCGTCATCGTCGGAATCGGCTCGACGCTGTTCTCGCAGTTCACCGCTGGTTTCGGCAGCCACACCCCGACCATCGACAACGCGATGGCGATCGTGCTCGCCGCGCTGTCGCTGCTCGGCCTCGGCATCTTCGGCCCCGGCATCGCCAACGGTCTCGTTTCCGGCGGACCGCAGCTCGGCGCTGGCGCGGCGATCGGCACCGGCCTCGCAGCCGGCGGTATGGTCGCGGCCGGCGGTGCCGCGATCGGCGCGGTCGCGTCCGGTGGTGCGGCGCTGGCCGGCGGTGCCGCCGCTGCCGCGCGCGGCGGAGCGGCGCTCGCGGGTGGCGCGTCCACCGCTTATCAGGCGGGTGCCGCCGGACAATCCGGCATCGCCGGCGTCGCTTCCGGCCTCGGCAACGTCGCCAGCGCGGGCGGAAAGGCCGCCGCCTCGCCGCTAAAGCGCGCCGCCGGCCGCGCGGCCGACAGCCTACGCTCCAGCTTCCAGGCCGGCGGCCGTGCCGTCAGCGGCGATGCCGCGCCGGACGGGGACGGCGGTCCGTCTCCCGCAGCTCCGGCGGCGGACGGCCAGCCCGCATGGGCGAAGCGCATGAAGCGCTCGCAGCAGCTCACCCACGGCGTCCAGGCCGCCGCGCACGCCGTGCGATCCAGCGACGCGCATGGCGGCGGCGCTTCCATCTCCCTCGATCAAGGTGACCGCCGATGAGCTTTTTCAAACGACCCGCCGCGCATTACGGCAAGACCCCGCAGCCCGAGACCCCGTACCAGCGCGCTGCCCAGGTCTGGGACGACCGCATCGGCTCCGCCCGCGTGCAGGCGAGAAACTGGCGGCTGATGGCGTTCGGCTCGCTGGCGCTCTCCGCCGGCTTGTCGGCCGCGCTGGTGTGGCAGTCGGCGAGCGGGTCGATCGTGCCGTGGGTGGTGCAGGTGGACAGGCTGGGACAGGCGCAGGCCGTGGAGCCTGCCACCGCCGGCTATAGGCCGACCGACCCGCAGATCGCGTTCCATCTCGCGCGCTTCGTCGAGGAGGTCCGCAGCATCCCGTCCGACGCGATCGTCGTGCGGCAGAACTGGCTGCGCGCCTACGACTTCACTACGGCAGCGGGCGCGCAGGCGCTCAACGACCATGCCCGCGCCAACGACCCGTTCGCCAAGGTCGGCAAGCAGCAGATCGCCGTCGACGTGTCGTCGGTCATCCGCGCGTCGCCGGACTCGTTCCGTGTCGCCTGGACCGAGCGCCGCTACCAGGACGGCAGCCTCACCGAGACCTCGCGCTGGACCGCGATCCTCACCGTGGTCGTCCAGCCGCCGCGCGATGCCGAGGCACTGCGCAAGAACCCGCTCGGCATCTACGTCAACGCCATCAACTGGTCGAAGGAGCTGGGACAGTGATCCTGCGCCTTACGCCCGTTCCGGCGGCACTGCTCGCCGCCACCATGCTCGCCGGCTGCGCCACGACGCAGAAGCCGCCGGAGATCAGCTACGACGCCGAGGTGCCGCCGCTGCCGCCCGTGCCGGCGGTTGCATCGCCATCGCGGCCCCGGCCGCTGCATGTCCCGCCGCAGTGGACGCCGGCGCGGGGCGGACAGCCTGCCGGCACCTCGACCGCTCGTGTCGAGAACGCCAATGCCGCCGCGCGCGTCCAGCCGCGCCGCGAAGGCTATTACAACGCCATCCAGGTCTATCCGTGGTCGGAAGGCGCGCTCTACCAGGTCTATGCCGCAGTCGGACAGATCACCGACATCGCGCTTGAGCCCGGCGAGAGTCTGACCGGCGCCGGCCCGATCGCCGCCGGTGACACCGCGCGCTGGATCATCGGCGATACCGAGAGCGGTGCCGGCGAGACCCGCCGCGTCCACGTCCTCGTCAAGCCGACGCGGGCGGACCTTTCCACCAACCTCGTCATCACCACCGACCGCCGGCTCTACATGATCGAGCTGCACGCCGGCGAGCGGCCCTACATGCCCTCGGTCGCGTGGACCTATCCGGCGCCACCGCCGTCGCAGCAGCCGGTAGTGCCGACGACGCCGATCATTCCGTCCGCCGCCGAGCGCAGCTATCGCTATGCCCTCTCAGGCGATGCGCCGCCGTGGCGGCCGGTCGCGGTCTACGACGACGGCCGTCGCGTCTACGTCGAATTCCCGCGCGGCATCGTCCAGGGCGAGATGCCGCCGCTGTTCGTCATCGGCCCCGATGGCGAGCCGGAGATCGTCAACAGCCGCGTCCACGGCAACGTCATCATCGTCGACCGCCTGTTCGGCGCTGCCGAACTGCGCCTCGGTAAGGGCGACCGCCAGCAGACCGTCCGCATCCTCCGTACCGATGGGAGGCCATCGTCATGAGCGACATCGATGCCACCCAGCAGACACCGGATATGCCGGATGCCGACGAGGAGGCCCGGCCGCTGACCGGCGAGCCGGTCGCGCCGATGCGGCTCCGCCCTGAGCCGCCGCGCGTCACCCGCCTGTCGCGCAAGGCGCTGGCGGTGCTCGGCAGCGTCGCCGGCGTCGGTCTCGGCGGCGCGCTGATCTACGCGCTCCAGGTCCAGCAAGGTGGCAAGCCTGCCGAGGAAGTCTATGCGACCGATGGCCGCTCGACACCGGACGGCCTCAACGCGCTGCCAAAGGATTACACCGGCCCGGTGCTCGGCCCGCCGCTCCCCGGCGATCTCGGCCGCCCCATCCTCGACGCGCAGAACCGCGCTCGGCCGGTGCCAGTGCCGGGGATCGACGCGCCGGCTCCGCCCGCCGCGCCTGATCCCGAGGCCGAGCGCCGCCGCCAGGAACTGGAACGGCGTCGGCAGGAACTGGAGGCGGCGCGCACCAGCCGGGTGTTCTTCCAGTCCGGTGCGGCCACCGCGACACCCGGCGGCAGCGGACCGGGCGACGGGATGGCGAACCTCGCTGGCATGGGCACGCCCGGCCAGACCGGCACGCCCACCGCACAGGACCGGCAGCTCGCCTTCCTCGATCAGCCGGCCGACCGGCGCACCGTCGCGCCCGACCGCGTGACGGCACCGCTATCGCCATATGTCGTGCAGGCCGGCGCGGTGATCCCCGCCGCGCTCATCACCGGCATCCGCTCGGACCTGCCCGGACAGGTCACCGCGCAGGTGACCGAGAACGTCTACGACAGTCCAACCGGACGCCTTTTGCTGATCTCGCAGGGTACGCGGCTTATCGGCCAGTACGAAAGCGGCGTCGGCTTCGGCCAGCGCCGGGTGCTCCTCGCCTGGACCCGCCTCATCTTCCCGAACGGTCGCTCGATCGTGCTGGAGCGCCAGCCAGGTGCAGACGCGCAAGGCTATGCCGGGCTGGAGGACGGCGTCGATCACCACTGGTGGGATCTCGCCAAGGCCGCCGGCCTTTCCACGCTGCTGTCGGTCGGCGCGCAGGCCGGCACCTCGGGTGAGCAGGGCGATCTCTTCCGCGCGCTGCGCCAAGGCGCGTCGGACGGGATCAGCCAGACCGGCCGGCAGGTGGTGGGCCGCCAGCTCGACATCGCGCCGACGCTGACGATCCGCCCCGGCTTTCCGGTCCGTGTCATCGTAACCCGCGACCTCGTCCTCGAACCCTATGGAGCCGCCCCATGACCAAGCTGAAGCTCGGCCCCCTCGCCAACGACAAACCCGTGAAGGTCACGCTGGAACTGCCGGCCGACCTGCATCGTGACCTGACCGCCTATGCCGAGGTGCTCGCTCGCGACACCGGGCAGCAGGCTGCCGATCCCACGCGTCTGGTCGCGCCCATGCTGGAGCGGTTCATGGCGACCGATCGCGCGTTCGCGAAGGCGCGGCGTGCCGGCGGCACTTCCAACGCTGGGATCGGCTGACGCGATCGAGGTATCGCGTCATGCCCACTTCACCGCGAGGAACGAGGCGGCAGGATCGCGGGGCGGGACCGTGCCGCGACGAACAACAGGATACTTCATCGACGCCCGTGCCCGACCGCTACCCTCGTTCCACCCGCCGCGCAGGCACCACCGCCGGCGTCCTGCCCGACGATCTCTACGACTATTATGCCGTCGAGTCGGAGCAACGGCGGGGGCCAGCGCCCGTCGCCCAAGTGAAGACGTGGCGCGTCACTGACGACTGGCCCGCGCGTGTGCCGGTCACCGAGGCCGAGATCGAGGTGTTCGAGCGCTGGTTCGCCGAACTCTTTGACGAGCTGTTCGGGCCGACCGGCCGATAGCGGCGCGCGACGAGCGCCGGTCGCTCCCCATCATTTTCTTGGATGATATTGTCTATTGGTGATAATAGTCGTGGACAGCATCCGGACCGCCTGACGCTTGCGCCCGGCCCGGCGGCTGCCAGACCGGGAGACACACGCACCGTGACGACGCTGACGATTGGCATCGCCGACACCGACGAGATGAAGGCCCGCGCCAGGCGCATCATGCAGGGTCAGGAGCAGCCGGTGCCGGGCGAGCCGGCGGTCTGGTTCGGCTCGACAGAATCCTTCGCCCGCATCCTCTCGGCCGCCAACCGCGACATGCTCCGCATCATCGCCGAGCGCGAGCCGGAGTCGCTCGACGCCCTCGTCGCGCTGACCGGCCGCGCCAAGCCCAACCTGTCGCGTACGCTCAAGGCGATGATCGCCCACGGCATCGTCCGCATGGAGCGCAGCGGGCGCAAGCTCGCGCCCAAGGTCATCCCCGACCGCGTCGTGCTGGCCCTGGAGCTGATCCCGACATCCGACAAGCAAGGAGAACGGCCGTGAACGCCGAGACGCCCGTCATCGCCCAGCGCGCCGCGCTATACCTGCGCGTCTCCACCGTCCGGCAGGCCGAGCACGACGTGTCGATCCCCGACCAGAAGCGGCAGGGCGAGACGTATTGCACCTCGCGTGGCTATCAGCTCGTCGACACTTTCGTCGAGGCCGGCGCGTCGGCGACCAACGATCGGCGCCCCGAGTTCCAGCGGATGATCGAGGCCGGCACTTCGAAGCCCGCACCGTTCGACGTGGTCGTCGTCCACTCGTTCAGCCGCTTCTTCCGCGACCATTTCGAGCCGGAGTTCTACGTCAGGAAGCTGGCGAAGAACGGCGTCCGCCTCGTCTCGATCACGCAGGAGATGGGCGACGACCCGATGCACGTCATGATGCGCCAGATCATGGCGCTGTTCGACGAGTACCAGTCGAAGGAGAACGCCAAGCACGTCCTGCGCGCCCTGAAGGAGAACGCCCGGCAGGGCTTCTGGAACGGCTCGCTGCCGCCGATCGGCTATCGCACCGTCGCGGCCGAGCAGCGCGGCGCCAAGACCAAGAAGAAGCTGGAGATCGACCCGCTCCATGCAGACACCATCCGCCTGATCTACCGGCTCGCGCTTGGCGCCGAGGCCGACCACAGCCAGATGGGCGTGAAGGCGATCGTCAAGCATCTCAACGCCCGCGGCATCTTCACCCGCGACGGCGGGCGCTGGGGCATCGGCCAGGTCCACCGCATCCTCACGCGCCGCACCTATATCGGCGAGCATGAGTTCAACCGCCGCTCCAAGACCAAGGAGAAGAAGCCCGACGCGGAAGTCGTGACGGTCGCGGTGCCGCCGCTGATCGAGCGCGCGACCTTCGACGCGGTGCAGGCGCGCAACCAGAAGACCGCGCTGCCGCACCGCGTCGTCATCGGCCCGACGCTGCTGACCGGCATCTGCTTCTGCGGCAATTGCGGGGGCGCGATGACCATCCGCACCGGCAAGGGCGGGCGCTACCGCTACTACGCCTGCTCGATTAAGGCGCGGCAGGGCGAGACCGGCTGCAAGGGCCGCGCGATCCCGATGGACAAGCTCGACCATCTCGTCGCTGCCCATATTGAGGACCGGCTACTCGACTCCGATCGGCTGGAGGAACTGCTGGAGACCATCCTCGGCCGCCGCGAGGAGCAGTCCGAGCGCCGCCGCGTCCACATCGCCGAGCTGAACCGGCGCGCCGCCGAATCGGAGCTACGGCTGAAACGCCTCTACGACGCGATCGAGGCAGGCGTCGCCGACCTCGACGACCCGGCGCTCAAGGAGCGGATCGTCGGCCTCAAGGTGATCCGCGACCAGTCGCGCGTCGATGCCGATCGAGCGCAGGCGATGCTGGAGAGCACGGGCGAGCGGGCGATCACGCCTGAAATGGTCGGCCGGCTGTCACAGGCCGCGCGTGAGCGGATGCGGCTCGACGTGGGCGGCTATCGGCGGGATCACCTGCGCGCGCGCGCCCAGCGCGTCGAGGTCGGCGACGACGAGGTCCGCATCATGGGATCGAAGAGCGACCTGCTCAGGACGCTCGTGGCCGCAGAAGGAGGGAAAACGGCGGGGATCGGCGTGCCCGCTCGGGTACTGAAATGGCGGAGCGGGAGGGATTCGAACCCTCGATACGGTTTTGCCGTATACTCACTTTCCAGGCGAGCGCCTTCGACCACTCGGCCACCGCTCCGCATGAGTTCATGCCTGGAGCACGCGCCCCTAATGCGCTTCGGCGCCCCGCGCAAGCGATTGCGTGGGGGATCGGGCTGGGGCAGTCTGCTCCACCATGACGATCGCGCTTCTGCTCGCCGCGCTTTTCGCGCAGGCTTCGCCCGCTCCCGCCCCTGCCCCCGCGCAGGCGAGCGATCCCCTGCCGTCCGACTGGATCGCGGTGCCGGATAACGAGGTGCTGATCTTCAACCTGTCGAACGGCAAGACGGTCACGGTGCGCCTCGCCTCCTTGCAGGCGCCGGTCCATGTGGCGAACATCCGCGCGCTGGCGCGGGCGCATTGGTGGGATGCGGGGACCAGCGTCTACCGGGTGCAGGAGAATTATGTCGCGCAATGGGGCGACGCGACCGAGAAGAAGCCGCTGCCCCCCGGCATCGTCGCCAATCCGCCCGCCGAATATGTCCGCGCGGGCAACAGCGCGGTCGCGAGGTTGAGCAGGCCCGATCCCTATGCCGCCTGGGCGGGCTATAGCCGCGACGGCTGGCCACTGGCGGGGGATGCATCGTCGGAATGGATTCCGCATTGCTATGGCATGGTCGGCGTCGCGCGCGACCTGGCGCCGAGCACGGGGACCGGGGCGGAACTCTACACGATCATCGGCCACTCGCCGCGCGGGCTGGACCGCAATATCGCAGTGGCCGGGCGGGTGATCGACGGGATGGAGGCGCTGTCCACCCTGCCGCGCGGAACGGGCGATCTGGGCTTCTATAGGCAAGAGGCGCAGCGTCTGCCGATCGTCTCGGCGCGGCTGGCCAGCGAACTGCCCGCCGCCGAGCGACCGCATTTCCAGTATCGCGAGACGGCGTCGCCGCGCTTCGCCGCCTGGATCAAGGGGCGGGAGAATCGGCGGAACGACTTCTTTACCGTGCCCGCGGGGGGTGTGGACATTTGCGCGGCGTTGCCGCCGGTGCGGAAGGCGCCTTGATGGGGGTGGAGCGTGGCCTTCGACGCCGCTCAGGCTGAACGGACGTTGGGTATGAGAGGCCTTCTTCCTTCGCTCCGTTCAGCCTGAGCGAAGTCGAAGGTCACGGACAAGCGGGGCCGCCAAGCCAGCGGCCCCTGTCCTCAAGTCACGCCGCCTTCTTCCCCGGCTCGATCCGGTTGGCGACCAGGTGATCCACCACCGCCGGGTCGGCCAGGGTGGAGGTATCCCCCAGTGCGTCGACCTGGTTCTCGGCGATCTTGCGCAGGATGCGGCGCATGATCTTGCCCGAACGCGTCTTGGGGAGCGCGGGCGCGAATTGCAGCGCGTCGGGGGTGGCGATCGGCCCGATCTCGCGACGGACCCACTGGACCAGTTCCGCGCGCAGCGCTTCGTCCTCCTCCACGCCGGTGTTCAGCGTAACGAAGGCGTAGATGCCCTGCCCCTTCACGTCGTGCGGCATGCCGACCACCGCCGCCTCGGCGACCTTCACATGGGCGACCAGCGCCGACTCGACTTCGGCGGTACCCATGCGGTGGCCGGAGACGTTGATGACGTCGTCGACCCGGCCCGTGATCCAGTAATAGCCGTCCTCGTCGCGACGGCACCCGTCGCCGGTGAAATACTTTCCCGGATAGGTGGTGAAATAGGTCTGGAAGAAGCGGTCGTGATCGCCCCAGACCGTACGCATCTGCCCCGGCCAGCTATCGGCGATGACGAGGTTCCCTTCGACCGCGCCGGCCAGCACCTTGCCCTCGGCATCGACGATCTGGGGCAGCACGCCGGGCAACGGCTTGGTCGCCGAACCGGGCTTGAGCGCCACCGCGCCGGGGATGGGGGCGATCATGTGGCCGCCGGTTTCGGTCTGCCACCAGGTATCGACGATTGGGCAGCGGCTGTCGCCGACGACGCGGTAGAACCACTCCCATGCCTCCGGATTGATCGGCTCGCCCACCGATCCCAGGACGCGCAAGCTGGAGCGGTCGGTCTTCTTCACCCATTCGTCGCCCTCGCGCATCAGCGCGCGCAGCGCGGTCGGCGCGGCGTAGAAGGTCGCGACCTTATACTTGTCGACGATCTGCCAGAAGCGGCTGTGATCGGGATAATTGGGCACGCCCTCGTACATCAGCGTCGTCGCGCCGTTGGCGAGCGCGCCATAGACGACATAGCTGTGCCCCGTGACCCAGCCGACATCGGCGGCGCACCAGAAGACCTCGCCCTCGCGATAATCGAACACATGTTGGTGGGTATAGGAGGCCCAGAGCAGATAGCCGCCGCTGGTGTGCAGCACGCCCTTGGGCTTGCCGGTCGAACCGCTGGTATAGAGGATGAACAGTGGGTCCTCCGCCCCCATCGCCTCGGGCGGGCAGTCGGTGGAGGCGGCGTCGACCAGATCGCCGTACCAGCGGTCGCGACCGTCCTTCATCGTCACGTCGACGCCGCTATGCTGGACGACGACGACATGATCGACCGCGACGCCGTGATGCTCCAGCGCGGCGTCGACATTGGCCTTGAGCGGCACCGCCTTGCCCCCACGACAGCCGCCGTCCGCGGTGATGACAATCCGCGAATCGCAATCGATGATGCGATTGGCGAGGCTTTCGGGCGAGAAGCCGCCGAACACGATCGAATGGATCGCCCCGATCCGCGCACAGGCAAGCATCGCGAAGGCGGCTTCCGGGATCATCGGCAGATAGAGGGTGACGCGGTCGCCCCGCGCGACGCCCAGTGCCTTCAGCGCGTTGCCGAGGCGCGAGACCTGTTCGTGAAGCTCGCGATAGGTGATCCGCCGCTCGGTCCCCGGCGTGTCGCCTTCCCACAGGATCGCAACCTGATCGGCGCGGGTTTCCAGATGCCGGTCGATGCAGTTGGCCGCGACGTTGAGCTGCCCGTCGGCGAACCACTCGATGCGGAAATCCGCCTCGGCGAAGCTGGTGTCCTTCACGCGGGTGAAGGGCGTGATCCAGTCGAGCCGCTGCGCCTGTTCGCGCCAATAGCCGTCCGGATCGGTGCGCGCCGCGTCATAGGCCTGGGCATAGCCGTCGGCGGTCATGGACGCGCTGTCGGCCCAGTCCGGTACAGGGTGAAGATGTGCGCTCATGCCTGTCTCTCCTATTTTCGCCGAGCTTTAGCAGTCCAACATGGCAAATGCCTATCGGGTCCGTGACAAAGTGATGCGTGCGGGCGACCGGCCGGATCGAGCCGCCGCATGGGTAGACATCGCAAGCGTAACGATGGCCGCGACAAACAAAAGGAACGGATTTGGAATAATTTCACCTACCCAGAGCAAGATACGGGGGCGCACCTCTGTTCCTCGGACGAAAGCAACGCTACACTATCACTTGCGCCGGGTTTCGAGGGGGGACGGACCGAGCATGATCGCGACTACCCACGACCCAGCCGACATCCCCGCCGGGTTTGCCGCCATCTTGGCGCGCAACGGCGAGATGGGGCGGTTGATCGCGGGGCATGACTGGGCCGCGACGCCATTGGGGCCGATTGCCGGCTGGCCGCAGAGCCGGTTGACCGCGATCGGCATCGCGCTGTCCTCCTCCATCCCGATGGCGACGATCTGGGGGCCGGAGGGCATCCTGATCTACAATGCGGCCTATGCGGCCTTCTCAGGCGACCGGCACCCCGCGATCCTGGGCACACGGCTGGTCGATAGCTGGCCCGAGGCGGCGGTGTTCAATGCACAGGTGGTCGCGACCGTGCTGGGGGGAGAACCGCTGGCCTATCGCGATCAGGCCATGCTGCTGGCGCATCGCGGCGTGGCGGAACAGCATTGGCTGGACCTGGACTATACGCCAATCGCGGACGAGACCGGGCAGCCTTCGGGCATATTGGCGACGGTGATCGACAGCAGCGCACGGATGCGCGACCGGCAGGAGCGGGAGATCGCCATCGCCGCCGCGCGGGAAAGCGAGGCGCGGTTCCGCAACGTCGCCGACCATGTGCCCATCATCATGTGGGTGACGCGCGCGGATGGCCACTGCGTCTATATCAACCGGGCCTGGAGCGTGCAGACCGGACTGCCGATGGAGCAGGGCCTCGACTTCCAGTGGTTGAAGGCGATCTTCCCCGACGACCGATCCGCCCTGGAGACGGCGTTCCGCCACGCGACCGGAAACCGGGTGTCGTTCAGCCTGGAATTCCGCCTGCTGCATCATCACGGCACCTATCGCTGGTCGATGGTGACGGCGATCCCGCGCACCGACGAGGACGGCACCTATCTGGGCATGGTCGGATCGGTGTTCGACATCGACGAGCGCCGCCGGGCCGAGGAAACGCTGCGCGACGTCAACGCCGTGCTGGAACGCCGCGTGGTCGAGGCGCTGGCCGAGCGCAAGCTGTTCGCCGACATCATGGATTCGACCGGCACGATGGTCCAAGTGCTGGGCTTCGATCACCGCTATCTGGCGATCAACCGCGCCGCCGTCGACGATTTCGAGCGCATCTTCGGCATCCGTCCCCAGATCGGTCAGCACAAGAGCGAGGCGATGGCGCGTCGCCCCGAGATTCTGTCGGTGATGCGCGATTACTGGACGCGGGTGCTGGCGGGCGAGGATTTCTCGGTCATCCAGGCGCTGGAGGATCTGGACGGCCATCGGCGGCATTATGAGTTGCGCTTCAGTCCGCTGGTCTCGCCCGAGGGCACGCCGCTCGGCGCCTATCAGTTCGCGACCGACGTGTCGGAACGATTGGCCCAACAGGAGCGGCTGGCCGATATGGAGGCGCAACTCCGCCAGAGCCAGAAGATGGAGGCGGTGGGCCAGTTGACCGGCGGTATCGCGCACGACTTCAACAATCTGCTCCAGGTCGTGGTCGGCAATCTGGAGATGCTGGACCGTTTCCTGCCGATCGACGAACATCCCCGCGCCCGGCGCGCCGCCACCCATGCGATGACGGGCGCGAAGCGGGCCGCGACGCTGACCCAGCGGCTGCTCGCCTTTTCGCGGCGGCAGCCTTTGGCGCCGCAATCGGTGGATGCGATCCGGCTGGTCGACGGATTGTCCGACCTGTTGACCCGGACGCTGGGTGAGCAGGTGTCGCTGGCGATCGAGGCCGCGCCCGATCTCTGGCCGGTCGAGGCCGATCCCAACCAGTTGGAAAGCGCGATCCTGAACCTGGCGGTCAATGCGCGCGACGCCATGCCGCATGGCGGCACCCTGTCGATCGCGATGCGCAACGCGACGCTGGACGGGCTGACGACGATGGCGGCGGGCCCGGTCCCCTATTCCACCGATCCGGGCGATTATGTCGCCATCGAGGTCAGCGACACCGGCATCGGCATGGACCGCGCGACGCTGGGCCGGGTATTCGAGCCGTTCTTCACCACCAAGGAGGTCGGCAAGGGCACCGGGCTGGGCCTGTCGATGGTCTATGGCTTCGCCAAGCAATCGGGCGGGCAGGTGAATATCGAGTCCCACCCCGGCCAGGGCACCCGCGTCACGCTGTTCCTGCCGCGCCACCATGGCGAGGCGGCACCGATCGTCGAGGCATCCGCCGCCACCCGCCCGATGCGCGGGTCGGAGACGATCCTGGTGGTCGAGGACGATGCCGATGTCCGCGCCTATTCGACCGAGGCACTGCGCGAGCTGGGCTATGAGGTGCTGGAGGCGGAGGACGGCGCCTCCGCGCTCGCCCTGCTGGACGCGCCCGAGGCGACGCGGATCGCGCTGCTCTTTTCCGACGTGGTGTTGCCGGGCGGCATGACCGGGGCCGACCTGGCTTCCGCCGCGCGGTCGCTCCATCCCGAGCTGAAGGTGCTGTTCACCACCGGCTATGCCCGCGACGTGATCGTCCATGGCGGGCGGCTGGACGCGGGCGTGGCGCTGATCACCAAGCCGTTCGACTTCGCCGATCTGGCGGCGCGTATCCGGGCTATGCTGGACGACTGACGACTGGCAGGTAAGGGTAGGGCACGGTATCGGGCGATCAGATCGCGCTTGACCCCATGCTGGTCGAAACCGGCATCGCGATGGTGCAATGCACGCCTTCCGGCCCCAGTTCGTAGGTGGTGCGCGCGCCGAGTTGATAGGGGAGCGCCTGTTCGATCAGCTCGCGCCCCTGCCCGCCACCATGACCGTCCGGATTCGACGCGAGCATGTCGACCCCGGTTTCCCGCCAGTCGATGTGCACCCAAGGCTTGTCGCCCAATCCGTCCGGCTCCAATGTCCAGCGGATCGACAAACGGCCCCCCGGCTGGCCCAGCGCGCCATATTTGACCGCGTTCGTCGCCAGTTCATGCAGCGCGATGGCCAGCGTATGCACGGTCGAGGAACGAAGGCGGACCCCGACCGGCCCGTGCAGCGTGACGCGCTCCGCGTCACCCCCCATCGCCGCCAGCTCGCCATGGATCAGGTCGTCGAACGACACCCGGTCATGCTCGCTCAGCCGCGACAACAGGCTCTGCACCCGCGACAACGCCTCCAGCCGATCGTTGAACTGGGCATGGAAGCCCGCCAGATCGCTGCTGGCGCGCACGCTGTCGTTCGCGATCGAGCGGACCACGCCCATCAGATTGCTGGTGCGATGCTGTAATTCGGCGATCAGCACGCGCTGGAGCGCATCGGCCTTGCGCCGTTCGGTCAGGTCGGAGGTGACCACCAGGAATCGCTTCGCCTGCCCAGGCATATCGGGCAGCAGCGAGATGGTGCTGTTCGCCCACACCAGTTCCCCGTCGGGACGACGATAGCGCTTGTCCAGCGTGCTGGGCGTCCCCGTCTCGGCGGCGCGGGCCAGGGCGTCCAGGCTGGGGGCCAGATCATCGGCATGGGTCAGGTCCGCGACCCCGGAGGCCAGCACCTCGTCGCGCGAGCGGCCGAAGATTCGGCACAGTTCGTCATTCACCCGCAGGAAACGGCCATCGGGCGCGACGACCGACAGGCCGACCGGCGCGGTCGCGAAGATCGCCGCCAACTGGCTCTCGCTATCGGCCAGCTTGATCCGCACCATCTCCTCGCGAAGCCGGATGACCTCGGCCTGCGACGTCTTCCACTCGGTGATATCGCGGGTGGTCGTCGCCACGCCGTCGCCCAGCTTCACGACCGTCTGATAGAACCAGCCGTCGAACTGCTCATGGACGTAATGATGCTCCTTCTGCTCGGCGATGCCCGTTTCGGTCACCCGGCAAAAACTGTCGAAAATCCCCTCCACCACCACACCGGGATTGCGTTCGAGCAGGCTCTGGCCGCGCACCTCGCCATACAGGCTTTCCGATCGGTGGTTGTTGAGCACCCAGCGGAAATCGACGATCCGCCCGGCATCGTCCCGGATCGCCTCGAACACCTGGATCATGTCGGTGGAGGCATCCATCGTCGCCTGGAGCAGATCATGGCTGACCGGCATTCGGGGATCGCGCTTGCCCATCGGCACCTCTTCCTCACCTTCGCGCATAAGGGCGGCTATTCGACGCGACAGCGGAAAATAGCAGGAACGGGCAGCTCCGTAACGGGGATATGTCGGTTGTATCGCAACAAAAGCGCTTCGCATCGCCCCGGCGATCAATGCATCGGCCATAGCGTCACGCACCCGAAACGGTCGCTTGCGCGTTTGGGGCGTGCGCCAAGAGAGGACGGGGGATGGCATCGCGGTTTCGGCAGTTCTGGAGCGAGGAGGAATGGGCCTTCGCTCCCCATGAAAAGCCGACCATTCCCGGATCGCCCGGCAATTTCGAGCATCCCTATCGACGGCGCGTCGCCTATGGCGCGATCGCGGTGCTGATCGGGATCACCGGCGGGCTGGGCAATGCGCTGGTCCAGGTCAATACGGTGCAGTTGCAGGGTGCGCTGGGGCTGGACCCGACCGAGATCGCCTGGCTGCCCATCGTCTATGTGATGACGAACGCCTCGATCAACCTCCTGCTGATCAAGTTCCGCCAGCAATTCGGCCTCCGACCCTTCGCGCTGCTGTTCGCCGGGCTCTATACCATCCTGACCTTCGGGCATCTGTTCGTACGCGATTTCTCCACCGCCATCGCGGTGCGCGCGGCGAGCGGCATGGCGGCGGCGGCGCTGTCGTCGCTGGGCCTCTATTACATGATGCAGGCTCTGCCGGCGAAATGGCGGCTGAAGGCGATCGTGCTGGGCATCGGCGTGCCGCAATGCGCGATACCGCTCGCCCGCCTCTTCTCGCCCGAACTGCTCGCCATGTCGCAGTGGCGGACGCTGTACCTGTTCGAGTTCGGGCTGGCGGCGGTCAGCCTGGCCGCGATCATCGCGCTTCGCCTGCCCCCGACGCAGCGGGTCAAGGCGTTCGAGCCGCTCGATTTCCTGACCTTCGCGCTCTACGCGCCCGCGATCGGGCTGTTCTGCGCGGTGCTGGGCCAGGGGCGGCTGGTGTGGTGGACGCAGGCCGCCTGGATCGGCTGGTCGCTGGCCATCGCCATCCCGCTGCTCGCCGCCGCTTTGTGGATCGAGCATCACCGCGCCAATCCGCTGCTCAACACGCGCTGGCTGGGGTCGATGGACATCGTCCGCTTCGCCATCGTCACGGTCATGGCGCGCATCGTGTTGTCGGAACAGAATTTCGGCGCGGTCGGCCTGCTCACCGCGCTGGGCCAGAACAACGATCAGTTCCGCACGCTGTTCGCCATCGCCTTTATCGCCTCGGTCGCGGGGGTCATCATGAGCGCGGTGACGCTGGATGTGAACCGGTTGAGCCATCCCGTCATGTTCGCGATCGGGCTGGTCGCCATCGCCGCCTATATCGACAGCTTCTCGAGCAATCTCACCCGCGCGCCCGAGCTGTACGCGACCCAGGCACTGATCGCCTTTTCGACCACCTTCTTCCTCGGTCCGTCGCTGCTGTTCGGGATGACCCGCGCGCTGCAACAGGGGGCGGGGCACGTCATCAGCTTCATCGCATTATTCGGTGTGCTGAACTCGGTCGGCGGGCTGGGCGGCACCGCCCTGCTCGGCACCTATCAGGTGATCCGCGAAAAGGCGCATAGCGCCGCCATCGTCCAGAATATCGACCCCACCGACCCGCAGGTGACGCAACGTATCCAGGCGGGCGGCGCGCCCGTCTCCGGCGTGGTGGGCGATCCCGCGCTAGCCCGTGCCGAGGGGGCGGCCCTTTTGTCCCAGGCCGCCACGCGCGAGGCGAATATCCGCGCCTATAACGATGTCTTCCGGCTGGTCGCCGCGCTGGCCGCCGCCGTCACCCTGTTCCTCGCGCTGCTGACCTGGCGGCGCGCCCGGCGCGCGCGCGCCGTTGCCAAGGCATAAGCCATGACCGACCCCCGATCGCCCGTCTCCCCCACCCCGATGACCGAGTTCAGCACACCGAATAATGCGATGAAGCTGATGACG